>QKCF01000173.1 GCA_003246935.1 Sunxiuqinia sp.
TGCATCGAATGCATATCCTTTGGCTGATGGAAGTTATGCAACAGCATCTTATCCGGCAGTTCTTGGCAACAATCAACTTACCTGGGAAACCAGTGAACAAACCGATATCGGTGTTGATTTCCGTTTTTTCGATGGTAAAATGGGACTAACCGTTGATTATTACAACAAAAAAACAAAAGACCTGATTACAGAAAACACTCCACCTCTGGAGGCGGGTAACGATGCTTCTCCAATTAATGGAGGTAATGTTGTAAACAGAGGTTTCGATTTCGAATTAAGTTACAGAAGTGAAATTGGTGACTTGAGTTATAACATTAGGGCTAATCTTTCAACCTTGCATAACGAAGTAACTTATCTTGATCCTACAATTAGCCGACTACCAGGTGCTACCGTTAACAAGTGGAACTCAGCAACTGCCTTCGAAAAAGGAATGCCGGTTTGGTACTTCCGCGGTTACAAAACCAATGGGATTGATCCGGCGACCGGCGATATCAACATTGTTGATGTGAATGAAGACGGTGAAATTAATAGTAATGATTTTACATTTATTGGAAGTGCAATTCCTGACATAACTTTCGGGGCAACCTTGAACCTGGAGTACAAAAATTTCGATTTCACGTTGTTTGCACAAGGACAAAAAGGCAACGATGTGTTAATGGGCATGATTCGCACCGACCGACCAACCGCCAATAAGCTGTCTCTGTTTTATGAAGATCGTTGGACTCCCGATAATCCGAATGCTTCGCGACCTTCTGCAACTGTTGATGCAAAATACTGGAACAGCGATCAAATGATTTTCGATGGTTCATTTATTAAAATCAAACAAATACAGTTGGGATACACCTTGCCAAAATCAGTAACCCAAAAAGCCCATATTGGCAAGACCCGGATCTACGTCTCACTTGACGACTATTTTACCTTTACAAAATATCCGGGTATGGATCCCGAAGCTGCCAGTACCGACAACAACAGTATCGGAATTGACCGAGGTTTCTTCCCAATCTCTAAAAAGTTACTTTTTGGTCTTTCATTAAATTTCTAACCATCTAATGTTGAATGATATGAAAAGAAAAAATATATATACAATTCTGTTTTTAATAAGTATTTTCCTGTTCTCGGGATGCTCCGATTTTTTAGACACAAAACAAATGGGGGTAACTACACAAGACGATTTTTATCAAACCGATGCCGAAGTTACTGAAGGATTATATGGTATTTATGATAAAGTTCAAAGTGAGAACTTCGGTCAAGAATTTCAGTTTAAGCTTGAGCTATCCGATGATGCATTGGCCGGTGGTGGCGGACGTAATGATAATTTTTGGGGCGAAGAGCTCGATGAATTTACATTTGGAACAAGTAATAGTATTCTTGAAACCATGTTTACCAAATATTATCAAATTGTCTATGCGGCAAACCTGCTAATTGATAAAGTTGGCGAACCGGAGACTGATGTTGAAATAGTTGCGGTTGCCGAAGCAAAAACCTTGAGAGCCTATGCATACTTCGAATTGGTAACCTTATGGGGCCCTGCGCCACTGGTTACCCAACCGTTGAATCCCGACGAGTATGCGCAACCGAACTCCACTGTTGAAGCTTTGTGGGCGCAAATTGAAACAGATTTATTGGAAGCTATTCCTGATCTTCCTTTAAAGAGCCAACAAAGCGATGCTCAAAAAGCAAATGTGTCGAAAGGAACAGCCCAGGCGTGGTTGGGGAAAGCTTATTTGTACCAGGAAAAATACGATGAAGCTGTAGCACAATTTGAAGCTGTTATTACGAGTGGGGAATATGGGCTAAACCCTGATTTTTCCACAATTACCAGGGAATCGTCGGAATTCGGTATTGAGTCTATATTTGAGATTTCATACACTGCTAATTTATCATCGGTTGCTGAAGCGACCTCGATCGTTGCATTCTGTGGTCCGCGAAGTCCTTGGTTTAAATCAGGTACAAGCGGAATCTCCCAAACTGCCTGGGGATGGGTTGAACCCCGACAAGGATTGTACGATGCATTCGTTGAAGCGGGTGATGTTGTTCGACGGAAAGCAACCCTTATGAGTGAAGAAGAATTGATTAATGACTTTGGAGGTTCTTTCCGTATAGACGGTAATCTTCCATACGGAAGTTATGGACTAGTTCGTCTAAAACACGGCGCCTGGGTAGCTGAAACTCCGGGAGAAGATTATCATACCATTGGTGGTACAAACTACCGCATTACACGATATGCCGATGTTCTTTTAATGGCGGCCGAAGCATATAACCGCAAGCCGTCGCCAAACGATGCTAAAGCGCAGGAGTATATTAACGAGGTGAGAGACCGTGTTGACTTGCTTCCGTTAAGCTCAACAGGTGATGATCTTTTCGAAGATATCAAGAAAGAAAGAAGATTGGAACTTGCCTTTGAATTTGTTCGTTATCAGGATTTAATTCGCTGGGGTGATGCTGCTGACGTTTTAGCTGACCAGGGAAAACAAATCCCTAAAGGAGATGGAACATATTATACGAATCCTGATGCCGGATTTAAAACAAAGCATTGGTTATTACCTTTCCCGGAAACGGAAATTATAGTAAACCCGAATCTTGTTCAAAATACGGGCTGGTAGAAAAATTAAAGAACGAAGGGTACTTTCAGTTGAGATTGAAAGTACCCTTCCAAACTCTCCAATATTATGAGAAACGGAATTGCTATTTTTCTTTTTTTGATGATTGTAGCCGGGTGTAAAGAACGTACCGTTGAGTGGGTTAGTACGACGCCCGAAAAACAATGGATGACTCACACTAATCTTGAGTTGACCAGCGATACAAAAGACGCCGATGTTGCAGTCTTAGGTAATAATACGTTCCAACAAATTGAAGGCTTTGGAACCTGTTTCAATGAACTTGGGTGGACTTCGTTGAGTGAATTGTCGGATGCCGACCGTGAAAGTATTATGCAGGAATTATTTGAACCGGGTAAAGGGGCAAATTTTACGATTTGCCGGATGCCGGTGGGGGCGAACGATTTCTCGCGCGAATGGTATTCGTATGACGAAACGGACGGTGATTTTACGATGGAGAACTTTTCCATTGACAATGACCGGGAAACCTTGATGCCATTCATTAAAGATGCGAAAAAGTATCGTCCGGATCTTGCGATCTGGGCATCGCCCTGGAGTCCGCCGTCGTGGATGAAATACAATAAACACTATGCAAGTACTTCATCGTTACGGATGGCAAATATGGCAGAAATGTACGCAGAACAAAGAAAAGCCCAAGGCGATACCACATCGTTGGGCGGTTTCTTTGCCAATGTGGGCAATCCGAAATATCAAAATGATCTTCCTCTCGAGCGGGAAGGGAAAGAAGGAACCGATATGTTTATCCAGGATCCAGGAAGACAAGTACCTGAAAGCCTATGCCCTTTACATTTCTAAATTTATTGAAGCTTATAAAAACGAAGGCATCGACATCTTTGCCGTTATGCCGCAGAATGAGTTCAATTCGGCACAGATATTTCCAAGCTGTTGCTGGACTGCTGCAGGCTTGGCAAACTTTATCGGGAAATATTTGGGCCCGGCTATGCAGAATGAAGGTGTCGAAGTAATTTTCGGAACGATGGAACGCCCAACTGAAGCGTTGGTCGATACTATTTTAACTGATGTTGATGCTTCTAAATACGTTACGGGAGTTGGGTTTCAATGGGCAGGGAAAGATGCATTGCCGGGAATCCATAAACGCTATCCTAACCTGAAGTTTTTTCAAACTGAGCAGGAGTGTGGCGATGGTAAAAACGACTGGAGTGGGGCAATGCGCTCGTGGGACCTAATGAAGCATTACCTGAATCATGGAGTTTCGGTTTACGAATACTGGAATACATCGCTGCTTGAAGGTGGTGTTAGCCGCTGGGGTTGGGAACAAAACTCTTTGGTGGTCGTTGATCCGGATAAAAAAGCATACAAATATACCTACGAGTATTATGTGATGAAGCATGTTAGTCACTTTGTTCAGCCTGGAGCTTACCGGATAGAAACAACGGGGGACTATGATGACTTGTTGGCCTTTAAAAACCCGGATGAAAGCATTGTTGTAGTTGTTGCGAACCAGTCTGATAAAGAACGAAAAGTATCCTTCCAAGTTGCTGGTCAGACTTACGGTTCCGTTTTATCAGCGAATTCAATAAATACCTGCAAAATTTCAGTTCCGTAAGTTGCATGTATAAGCCTGTCTAAACACTGTTAGTCAGATGTTAACAAGAATGTAAGAATAATCAACCTATAATAATCGTTATGAAACGAACTAAACTACTGTTTTTAACACTGTTTGTACACGGTATACTTTGGGCTCAGCCGGCAAAGTTCCTGGATAATATTTACTATTATCTTGAAAATACTTCAGTATATGGAATAAATCAGGAAGAGGGGAGATCGTTTTATCTTCCGGATAAAACGATCTCACTTGATGGAGAGTGGAAATTCTTATACCGTGAGACTCCCGAGGGCGTTCCGACTGATTTTTATGAGATTGGTTTTAATGATAAAAAGTGGGGGACTATTGACGTTCCTTCAAACTGGGAAATGCAAGGATATGGAGACCGAATTTTCAGGAATGTAACAGCTCCTTTCCCGTTAAAACGGGCTTTAACTTTTGGAAACATGGTATATGGTATGTCAGATCCAGGTGCATTTGCAGTTACCCTTCCCAATGTTCCACGAGAATATAATCCTACCGGGGCATATCGTAAGACGTTCACAATACCTGCTTCCTGGGACGGAGATCAGGTATTCCTGAGAATGGAAAAAACAGCTTCTGCTTCTTTTGTTTGGGTAAATGGAGAACAGGTTGGTTACAACGAAGGAGCACAGGAACCGGCAGAGTATAACATTACTAAATATCTTAGAAAAGGAACAAACACAATTGCTGTTTTCGTTACAAAATATTCGGATGGATATTATCTGGAAGGCCAGGATTACTGGCGGTTGGCTGGGATCTTTGATGATGTGAGTATTTATGCAACTCCTAATGTTCGGTTGTTCGATTGGTATGTTGTAACAGATTTGGATGATACATATACAGATGCTGATCTTTCAGTTCAAATTGATGTAAAAAAATATACAGCTTCACCAACTGCTGCATATTCTTTAAAAGCTTCGCTGTATGATGCAGATAACAAGCTGGTGACTGAAATGATTAGTGATCAGTTCACAATGGATGATGCAGGGAAGAAACGGGTAGAGCTAAAAAAAGAAATAGTAAATCCATTAAAGTGGACATCTGAAACGCCAAATCTTTATACCCTAAAAATGGAACTGTTGACCGAAAACGGGACAGTTCAGGATCAGGCAAAGCAGCGTATTGGCTTTAAAGAAACACTTATTGATGGTGATACTTTCTATTTAAATGGTGTTGCCATAAAAGTAAACGCTACAAACTCGCACATGCAGCATGCCGATTTGGGGCACGCGATGACCGAAGATATAATTCGGAAAGATTTTGAAATACTGAAACAGTTTAATTTTAACGCCGTTCGTACTTCTCATTACCCTCCTGTTAATAAGTACCTTGAATTAGCTGACGAATATGGCTTGTTCATTATTGATGAAACGGGAGATGAGTCACATGCTACGGAGAATGTTTGTAATATGCCTGAGTTTACAGATATGTACCGTGAGCGGGTTCGTCAAATGGTGTTGCGGGACAGAAATCATCCTTGCATCTTGTTTTGGAGTGCTGGAAACGAAAGTGGTGAAGGAATGAATATTACTGAGGTAATCAAGGAAGGAAGAATTTACGACAATACGCGCTATTGGATGTACGGTGGAAACGCGTTCTCACATCCTGCTGAAGAAATTATCGGGCCACGCTATCCGAGTCCTTTGGAATTGGATATGCGTGTGGGCCTTGGCGTTAACGAAACGGATAGCCGTCCATCATTTATGGATGAGTATCTTTCAGTAGCCGGCAATGCAGGTGGTGGCCTTGAAGATTACTGGAATGTGATCGAATCCTATTCCCGAACAATGGGAGGCGCAATCTGGGATTTTGTAAGTCCGGGGCTTACCGAACAAATTCGTCAGCTTGAAGACCAATCTCCTAATAAAGTTCAGGCTAATCTGATGGGTAACAATATTAAGTTGGTTGAAGGAAAAACAGGGAAAGCTGTTAACCTGAATGGTCATGACCAGTTTGTTGAAATATACCGGGATGATGCACTGGAAATTAACGGCGACAAACTAACCATTACTATGGATGTTTACCCACGAAAATTGAATGCCAGTGGCGGTGAATTCATTACTAAAGGATCAAATCAGTTTGGTATTGTACAGGATGGTGTTGATTCATTGGAATTCTACATCTACACCAATGTAAGTCCGAAAAAACCGGGTGGTTTCGGTGGTTTTGGCGGAGGAAATTCTGGGGCAAAATATACATTGCGTGTTGCATTACCTGATAATTGGGAAAACAACTGGCACAATCTGACTACTGTGTATGACGGGCACGAGATGTCGATTTATATCGATAATGATAAAAAGGGCAGCAAGCCGGCCGGTGGAAAAATTGTGAATTTCCCGTTTACAATCAGCTTAGGACGTGACTCCGAAATTGATGGCTCAGAAACTCCAAGCTACATGTGCGACGCTATGCTCGATAATGTTGGAATTTTTGCTGATGCAGTTTTGCCCGGTAATTTTAATACTGAAAATGCAGGCATCTGGCTTGATTTTGAGAAGGAAACAAACAATGGAACTTTCTTGAGTTATGGTGCTGGCGCCCGTAACTACGGTTCTATCTGGGGAAATAGGGAAGTTCAGCCCGAGATGTGGGAATTGAAAAAAGTGGTTCAGCCGATTGTTGTTACACTTTTGGATGCAGAAACCGGTATGGTTGAGGTTTGGAACCGCAATCACTTTACCGATGCCTCGCAATATGAAACACGTTGGTTTCTTGAAGCAGACGGAGATGTTTTGCAGGAGGGAATTTTGGATCTCCACGTTGGCCCGCTTGAGAAAAAGGCATTGAAGATTCCCTATACAAAACCTTCATTGAAAGAAGGTGCTGAATATCGCGTCACGGTAAGCTCTTCATTAAAAGAAGACAAGCTTTGGGCTAAAGCCGGATTTGAAGTCGCTTGGTCTCAACTGGAACTTCCGTGGAAAAAGAATATTGAGACAGTTAAACAAAGTACAGCGAAGGCTAATTTCTCAGAATCTGAGGATGATGTGAAAGTTAACGGTGAAGATTTCGAATATACTTTTGTTAAGAAGTTAGGAGCATTGTCTTCCATTGTTGTCAATGGAAAAGAGATGTTGAAATCTCCTTTGCTGGTTAGTGTTTGGAGAGCTCCGATGGCCAATGATCTTGATAGTTGGGGATCAAGATCTGCACAATCATCAAACTGGAAAGAAGGTTATGATACCTTTGTTGCCACAGAGTTTTATTCAACAGGAATTGATAAAACAACGAATTACCCGGTTTATACCGAGGTGATGGAAGCAGAGGGAAAGGTATATGTTAAGATTCGCCAAATAACAATCTTTGGTGAAAGTGCTGAAGGTGCATTGGATCAATACATTTTCGGCGCTCAATATAACGGGATCGAAAATATTTATAATTATACCATTGACGGTGATGGCGGGATTACAATACACCATACTGCAAAACCACAGGGAGGCACAATGCCATTGTATTTCCCGCGATTTGGATTGTCATTCACGCTTGATAAAAGTCTTGATAAGGTCGAGTGGTACGGGCGCGGACCGCAGGAAAACTATCCCGGAAGGAAAAGCGGATATAAGGTTGGTATTTATAAATCAACGGTTGATGACATGTATGTGCCATACTTGAAACCGGGAGACTATGGTTTAAGAACAGATAACCGTTGGGTAAAGATTCTTGACGACCAAGGTAAGGGCCTTGAGTTTAAGGTAAACGAGTTATTCAACTTTAATGCCTATCCATATTCAACTGAGAACCTTACGAAATCGATCTATACTTATCAACTTCAGAAACAGGATGGTATAACTTTTAACCTGGATTATGCGACATCGGGTGTTGGATGTTCCGCTCGCGGTGTGTTCCTTAGCTATCGGGTGTATCCAACCATGTTTGAACGGGAAATAAAAATTACCCCCTTAAAATAGCCTAACAATCAAAAAATAAACAGATGAAATATAGTCTTCTAATAATAGTATTTCTTTTAAATTTCTCGATAAGAGGATTTTCCGGGGAGATTGATGGTGGGGGTGCAAAGCAAGTTGCAAGTGAGCCAACAATTCAAATCTACCAAACAGCGCAGGAAACAAGCGACCGGCTTACCAAACTGGACGATGTTGCACTGGACGATTTTGGTCAACCCAAAGAATACCAGCCCTGTGTTTTTATCGATCCTGCGGCATTGGGTCTGCATTTACCGATGCCGCAGCAGAAGTTTATGCCAAACTCCCGAAAGAAAAACAGGATGAGTTTATGACTGCCTATTTCGATAAAGAAAATGGTATTGGCTATTCCTTTGCGAGAACGCACATTGCAAGCTGCGACTTTTCGAGTGAAAGCTACGATTACGTGGAAGAAAACGATGCGGAATTAAAAACCTTCAGTATTGCCCACGACAAAGAATTCCGTGTTCCTTTTATTAAACGGGCATTTGAAGTTGCAGACGGAGATCTAAAAATGTTTGTTAGTCCCTGGAGCCCGCCGGGCTGGATGAAAGACAGCCAAAAGAAATTAACAGGAGGAAGCCTGCTGGATGAATACCGGCAATCTTGGGCTAATCACTTTGTCAAATTTATTGATGCATACGAGGCTGAAGGGATTCCTGTTTGGGGGCTGACAGTGCAAAACGAGCCAATGGCTCAAACGCCTTGGGAAAATTGTATTTATACTGCTGTTCAGGAGCGTGACTTTGTTCGGGATTTTCTTGGACCGACTCTCGAAAAGAACGGAATGAGCGATAAGAAACTGATTGTCTGGGATCACAATCGCGACTTAATTTTTCAGCGCGCCTCCACCATGTTTAATGATAAAGAGGCAGCTAAATATGTTTGGGGAATCGGTTTCCATTGGTACGAACCCTGGACAGGAAGTGATATGCTGTTTGACAATTTAACCCGGGTAAAGGAAGCATTTCCAGAAGTAAACCTGGTGTTTACCGAAGGATGTGTGGAACGCTTTGAGTTCGATCGCTTGAACGATTGGAGTTTGGGAGAGCGTTATGGAAAGTCAATGGTTCATGATTTTAATTGTGGAACCGTAGCGTGGACAGATTGGAATATTTTACTCGACGAAAAGGGAGGACCTAATCACGTGGGTAACATGTGTTTTTCACCCGTTCACGCCGATCTCTCAAAAGGTGAGTTAATATATACCAACAGCTATTATTATATCGGTCATTTTTCAAAATTCATCAAACCCGGGGCAAAACGGATCAGCTGCTCTTCCAATCGTGATGTATTGCAATCAACTGCATTCAAAAATCCGGATGGAAGTGTGATTGTAGTGGTAATGAATGCCAGCGAAAAAGAAATGCCTTATCGAATTTGGATTGAAGGGAAGGCCGTTGAAATAAACAGCTTGGCACATTCAATTCAAACACTGGTTCTGTAATTTAATTCTAAAGAATCAAGTCAAGCATAACGTAAGACTGGAGTTGCTGCATTTGAATGTATCATTGGTTGAGTATTGTTTGCCTAAATTAATTTAGTTTAGTGATTTGAGAATAAAATAAAGGGTCATACATATAGCTTATCGTCGAAAGGTCCGCTTCGTTTCCGTCGATTTCGGTTAGTTTTTCGCGTAAAGACTAAAGTGAACAAGAACCACACTCATCTCGAATTTTTCACATAGCTGAATGCACTTTATGTTGGCCGAGAAAGCTTTCATCTCGTTCATAATCTTTTTGCCAGTCTCGTTTTCGCCGATGGTACTAATTACCGTTGCCTTGGTTACAAGTGACTGAGCCTGAAACGAAATATTGGAGGGAAGTCCACCTAATTTTTCCTGGTTGGCAGCATGTCCAATATTACTTCTCAGTAACAAATAATGGATATTGGAATCCGATTGAAGAGAAATAAAAAGCGAGGAAAGAGTTACCTCGCTTTTTTTGAATACCACTTTTCTACCATTGCTTTCATGAAAGCCAGGCTCCCTTTCGCCAGGTCTTCTGAATTGTATTTTGAAGGTCGCCACAAGGAGGTTGGACCAACCAGTTCTTTTATTTCGGATGAAAAGTTTTCCAGAACCAGAGGGCCTTGATAATTGATTTCGCCGAGTGCCTTGAAAAAGTCATCCCAACGAACGTTTCCTTCCCCGGTCATCCCTCGGTCACTCTCCGTAATGTGGAGATGCTTTAAATGATTTCCGCAGCTAACAATCGGGTCGTAAAAGTTTGCTTCTTCAATATTCATATGAAAGGTATCTAAGTGGACCCCGATATTTTTAGCTTGCGTAGCATTGATCAAATCTAATACCTCTTTCGCAGAAGTGAGGACATAGCTTTCGTAACGGTTAATCGGTTCGGGAGCAATTGTAATTTCTCGCTCAGCAGCGTAAGATGCCAGTTCAAAAAACACTTCTTTAACAATTTCGCGCTCTTTTGTAGAGCAGGGTTGCCTTGTGAATTCTCCGATTGCTGAATGCAATACACCACCGAGAAAATTACCTTCCATTTCAGCAACAATGTCGAGAGCTCCTTTGATTAGTTGGAGGGCTTTTTTAGGCTGCGCCGGCAGGTGGCAACTTTGCGGAATATTTAAGGTTAACCGACATTCTATACCTGCTGCCTTTAACTGTTTTTTCACCGTGGGTGTGTCGAAGTTTAAAGATGGAGGCAGGCAGATTTCGAGCATGTCGAAACCGAATTCTGCAGTTTTTTCGATGGCATAGGCGCCTCCTTCAGGCGACCAGGAAGGTATAAATGATAAATAAGAGGTTCCGAATTTTGGCATGATTGTAAATTTGATTGTCAATAAAAATTAGAATAACCACATTTCTGTTTTTATCCCGATGTATGTTCCCCAATGCTGGTGATTTATACTCAGGTAAGGGGAGTATTGATTGTCGCTGGCGTAATCGTTATAACGTGCAGCCGAGAATACCAGGCGAATATGAGGACGGCACCAGGGATCCTTTTTTCCTAAAGGTACGACAGTGGGAGCGAACGAAAACTTCAGCATCGCTGCCGTTGGATTATCACCGTCTTTACGAGTTGCGTAATGGACTTCATTGATCAAGTGCAACCAGTTGGTTGCGTAATAAAGCGAGCGAAAGCCAACCACGAAATCTCTTTTCCGGTTAAAAATCTGGTTCCCGTTGAAGAATTCTGCTTTGTTTATACTTGATGCACCACCCTTACTTTGGGTAAACACACCGTATCCGTTTAAACTAAATCGTTTGTGCAGGTTCAACAGGAAGTGTTCAACCGCAGTGAAGGAGTAAGCGCCGGTATATTTGCCCGATTTGTCTGGTGCACCGTAAGTAGCCCATGTCCATGTATTCCCGTTGTCGCCACCGTTGGCAATTCCGGCACCGTAGCGTACTGCAAGCTGGTTAAAAGATCCGGGCATTCTGGTTTTTAGGAGTGAATTGAATTTAGCTCCCAGTACCCAACCATAATCCGACGGATAGGAATAATTTGCGTTTAAGGAATTTGCTGCAACTGTGTGATATTCCGCCAATAACTTAAGAGAATTACCATTCTGAAAGCGCAGGGTATGTTCACCGACGAACACCATACGTTGGCGAATGGCCGGGTTTGTTGCACCTTCTACAGTAACCTCATAATTGTAAGGGTAAATGCCGGCAGAATCAGATGAGGACGGCATGTAGATGGCGAACTCAGTATCTTTATAGCTAACGCCTGCACCTTGTGCCGAGTGATCATCAAAATAGAAATAATCGCAAATATGGATGTCGTCGTAACGACGGAAGCGAACGCCAACCCAGGCGGACCAGTCACTTCCCATGATATTACGTGCTTCAACATAGGTTTCGGGCAGGATAAAGGTTAAGCCTTCGGGAGAACGAGTGCTTACATTTCCCATGAACTGACCATTGGCCGAGTACATTCCCAAACGAACCTGTAACGTAACATCAGTAGCACCTTGGTCCTCAGTTTGCGGTGTAAAGTGGATTGCCGGTAATAAGTCCATATAGTCGTATTGTTCCATGCGACCAGCTAAAGAACCCTGTCCCGACAGGTTTAACGGTTTCCATTGATTTCCCTCTCCATTGGGAGACATGCCAATACCAATTCGTCCGGTGGTTCCCATTGAGAAGTTTGTATTGGTAATCACAACTTGTGCTCCGGCAGAGAAACAAAGAGTGATCATCAATGCTATAAGTTGGATTTTGTATTTCATGATTAGGTCTCCTTCTTTGACAGCCCAAGTGGGGTGAGATCTTGACTGTGATGTTTGATTATTTAAAAGTTTTAATGGATGATATTTTTGGAAGGTTTAAACGTTTAAACAGTTTGGTAAAATAAAAATCAGGACTGAAGTTTACTTGCTGGTTTATCCTTGCTGCCATATAAAGCATACCAGGTGATATAAGCGAAGCTAATCAGGGGGAGTATAAACGAAAGGTTAACTTCCGGAAGGCCCATGATCCGGATATCGGCTACACCGGTACCGGCAATATCAATGATCATACCTTGTAGCTTTGGCATTAATGCACCACCAACGATTCCCATAACCAAACCTGCAGAACCAATCTTTGCTTCTTCTTCAGACAGGCCTCCAAGGCTGGTTGCGAAAATAGTAGGATACATAATCGACATGAAGAAGGAAGTAAACACAATGCAATACAATCCGACACCACTGTTAATGAATACTGCTCCGGCTATGCAGGAAGCGGCTAACAGACTAAATATAGCCAGCAGTCTTGCACCGCTAATGTATTTTAAAAGGAACGTTCCGACCAATCGCCCAACGGTAAACAGGACAAATGCAGCGAATTGATAATAGCCGGCAGTTAAATTATCGATGTTTATTGCTTCGGCATAGTGATAAATATAGGTCCAGCTCATAATTTGGGCACCAATATATAAGGTTTGTGCTAAGACTCCCGTGATATATTTTCTGTTTCTAATCAGAGCCATAATCGACTGTGATGTATTTTCCGAGCGACTTTCATTATTATCCCTTGATTGCGGCATTTTATTGACAAGGAATAAAACAAAAACACCAATGATTACCAATCCTAGTATAACATAGGGATTACGGATCGTCATTAAATCAGTGGTTCTTATCATTACTTTAGAAACCTCATCCAAAACTCTGAAATTTGCAATATCATCTGATTTTAAATTTCGAAGTACAAATTGTTGTGCAACCAACAATCCGGCGAGTAATCCCAAAGGATTAAAAGATTGTGCTAAATTCAAACGTCTTGTCGCTGTTTTTTGACATCCCAGGGCAAGCACGTACGGATTGGCCGCTGTTTCAAGAAAAGCTAATCCAAATGTTAATACATATAGGCTTAAACAGAAGAACCAGAATTGTTCGCTTATTGCAGCCGGGTAAAATAATAAGGCACCTGTTGCATATAATCCTAATCCGATCAGGATCCCAACTTTATAAGAGTATTTTTTCATAAAGATGGAAGCTGGAAGCGCCATACAAAAGTAACCACCGTAAAAAGCCATTTGAACCCAGGCTGCCTGTGAGTTCGTTAACTCCAGTACCTTCTTGAAAGCTTGTACCATTGGGTCGGTTACTGCATTTGCAAAGCCCCATAGGCCAAACAGAAGTGTCACCAGAATAAAAGGAATAATGTTATCCCGGGAAATACTCATGGACTCAGTAAGAACCTGCCCATAATTTTTTGATTTTAATCTTGCTGTGAAATTAAGTGTTGCCATGATTGATTAGTTAAGGTTTATTATTGATATTAAGCGGAAACGCATGTATTCAGGTTTGCAAATTGCTCAACTTGATTGATTGCATAGGAAGGGCAGGCTCCTTCGTTAGATGCGACAAAGGCTCCAAGTGCTGTTGCGTAGGTCATGCTTGTTTCGATGCTTTCATTTTGAATTTTCTTCGAGAGGAAAGCCGCCAGGAAAGAATCGCCGGCACCAACGGTATCTTTTACTTCGACCTTGCAGGCAGGAAAGGTATGCGATTGGTTACCATCGTAGTAGGTAGCGCCACGACTTCCTTTGGTGACGATCACTTCACCAATATCAAATTTCTCCTGAAGAAACTTAACGGCACTTGCTTCATCGCGAATATTGCTATTGTACCACGAAATGATCAGATCCAGTTCCGAGTGGTTTAATTTCAGAAGATTACATTGTCCTAGTAAGTACTCAATTACTTCTTTCGAGTAGAAAGGAGGGCGCAGGTTGATGTCGAATACTTTATAAGTGGCTTTATCCAGCAGTTTGTAAAGTGTGTTTCGCGAAGTTTCATTCCGGGTCACCAAAGTGCCAAAAACAAAGGCATCAGCTTGCTCAACCAAAGCATTGTAATCGGTTGAAGGTTGAATTTGATCCCAGGCAACATCCTCGTGAATTACGTAGGTCATTTCATGATCTTCACCGGCAATGGCTTCGACAAAGCCAGTACGGAAGTTTGTATTCACCTGGCAATTCTCAGTTGGGATATCCCAATCTTGCAGCTGACTTAACAGCGCATTACCGAGCGAGTCTGACCCAACACTGCTGATCATGCGGCTGTCAATGCCAAATTTTTTCAAATGGTACGCGACATTCATCGGAGCTCCGCCCGGTTTTGTTGTATCTGGGAAAATATCCCATAAGACTTCACCGTAACATACGATTGTTTTTAAGTTTGATTTTTTTGGTTCCATAATTCTTGTGTATTTAAGTGTATTTAGTTTAAACGTTTAAACAATCTTGCAAAAAAATATTAAGTAGCTGTAGAATTTTGCTTTACAAGCTCAGCTTTTAAATAAACTGTTTTGTTAGTGCCTTTTCCGGTTATGGATTCATTCAATAGTTTAACGGCTTCGGCTCCCAGGCCACTAAGTGGCTGATTGATATAGGTAATTGTTGTATAGAACAGGTCGAAAGCATCTGTTTTATCGAAGGCGATAACGGCAAGCTGCTCCGGAATTGAAATGCGTTGTTTGTTCAGATACTTCAGTCCGGATATTGCTAATAAGTTGGACATAAAGAAGATCGCTTCAACTTTATTCTCGAGGAAGCTTTTAATTGCTGCCTCTACATCTTCCTGGATGTGTCCTAAGCGAACCAGACCAACCATTTCGTTTCCCTGGCACATGTCAACCGCACCGCGTAAGCGTTCGTTCAAATGAACCAGGGAAGTATCGTAGTTAATAAGGCCTATCTTGCTGCTCTTGTGATCCAACAAGTGTTTCACGGCTATTTTGGCAGCAGCGTAATTGTCAACGGCAACGGTATTGCATGGAATCTCCGGGAAATAGCGGTCCAGCAATACGAAAGGAATCTCCCGTTCTTTCAGGTCGGTAACGATTTCTTCCGAATGATCCGGTAACGAAAGGATTAACCCATCAACTTGCCGGTTCAGGAACAATTCGATCAGGGTTCTCGATTTCTCAACCCGCTCATCAGAACTACCAATAATAACGGTGTAGCCAAGCTTGTTGGCCTCGTTCTCAACAATACGGGCTATTTGCGAAGAGAAAGGGTTGGCAATATCAGCCAGGAGCAATCCCAGCGTATATGTCCTGTTTGTTTTCAGGCTTTTGGCAATTTGGTTGGGGCTGTAGTTTAATTCTTTGGCAACAGCCTTAATGCGGGCAGCAACCTCTTTACTGATTCTGCCTTCCATCTTTCCGTTCAGAACGTAAGAAACCAAAGCTGTCGAAACTCCAACTTTAGCGGCTATGTCTTTTAGTGAAACGGTCTTTTTCATATCAGGCAGAATTCTATGTTCAATGTTATCTTCAAATGATTGATAGTTCAAAAATAGAGTTTAAACGTTTAAGCAATACAATAAGTGCTTTAAAACACATTCGGTTTTAGTCCGGTGAATTGTTGTTTTTTTCTTGCTGTTCATTGTTGTTTCTGTATTTAAGTTGTTGTTTTATAGTGTTTAAAGAATTTGTTTTTCTAGAGAGTAGATAATCGATAGGTCGTATCTATTTAGAATTGATATCAATAACTGCGTGCTACTCACTCTATTCGATGTAGTAAGGATGCAGGAAGATCAACACGGATACTTGAGAACCCTATTTCTATCTAAGAATAATAGAATCGAAAGTGCAGGTCGACTTAATAACAAAGCGCGGAGGCTCTTAAAAGCAGGGACTATAACTTCAATCTCAATAATGATGGCTATTTAAGCAAGTCTAGTCTTTAATCCCTACATTTGCCAACGAAAAGAAGCAAAGCTGTGCACCCAATACATTTTAAAGTATTCAAGTCCGATATCCGTTCGATTGTTGTTCCGAAGCGTTTTCCTTTTGTGTTCACCAACGAGCCGCATCCTCTGTGCCGAATTGCGGCCGAAGAGCTGCAGCAAACAATCAGTACGCAGGAAGGGTGGAGTGACTTGTTTGGACTAAAGGAGGGAAGTACCAACGTTGGTAAAATGTTTGGTGTGTTGGTGGTGCAGGCAGAGGATGGTAAGCTTGGTTATCTTGCCGGTTTCTCCGGTGCGATTGACGGGCGGAATGATTTCCCCGGATTTGTACCTCCTGTTTACGATTTGCTGAATCCGCAAGGCTTTTTTAAGATCGGGGAACAGCAGCTGAATGAATTGAATGCCGGTATCCAAAAACTGGAAAACTGTGATCAACTTTATTCTGCCAAAGAGCGGGTAGCTGTTCGCGAAAAAGAAATGGAGCTCGTTCAGGCCGATTGGAAAGCACGCCTGAAAGCAGGAAAGAAAGAGCGTAAGAAGCAACGTCTGGAAGCTGAGGCAAAATTGGATGGTGCTGCTTTGGAAGCGCGACTCGAGGAACTGAATAGAATCAGTCAGTTGGAAAAAATCGACTACAAAAAGGCGATGGCCGGAGAAACGCAAAAGCTTGATCATGCGAAAGATCAACGTGAAGCCTTGTTGGGTCCGATAGCGGCTTTGAAACAAAAGCGCAAAGAACAATCATCTCGTTTGCAATTTGAGATCTTTGATCAATTTCGGCTGCTGAATTACAGCGGGGAGGTGCAGACAGTTCCTGAAATTTTTCGTGCATTGGGCGAGGAGATTCCGCCGGCAGGCGCGGGCGATTGTGCCGGGCCCAAATTGTTGCAATATGCTTTTCAGCAAAATGTAAAGCCTATCGCTTTGGCCGAGTTTTGGTGGGGAGCCTCTCCAAAGTCGGAGATTCGCAAACACAAGCAATTTTATCCGCCTTGCCGCAGTAAATGTGCTCCTATTATGCAGCACATGCTGAAAGATCTGGATATGGAGCCCGATCCTTTCAACGATCAGATGCATAAGCCCGCAGCGTTGGAAATTCTTTTCGAAGATGACTGGTTAATTGTCGTGAATAAGCCGGAACGCTTTCTGTCGGTTCCCGGCAAGGACGTGGCCGATTCGGTGCAGCAACGCATTAAACAGATGCGGCTCGGGGCAGAGGGGCCTTTGTTGGTGCACCGCCTGGATATGGCTACTTCGGGTTTGTTGCTGGTTGCCAAAGATCCGGAAACGCACAAGGCCTTGCAAAGCCAGTTTATTAAGCGAACAACACGAAAGCGCTACGTGGCTGTTTTGGATGGTTTGCTGCCGCAGGAGCGGGGAGTGATTGACGCAGGAGCGGGGAGTGATTGACTTGCCGCTGCGGGTTGATCTGGATAACCGGCCGCATCAGCTGGTTTGTTTCGAACATGGAAAGTCGGCCCGTACGCAATGGGAAGTCATTGCAAGGAAAGACGGGAAAACGCGGGTTTACTTTTATCCCATAACCGGGCGAACGCATCAGCTCCGCGTTCACGCAGCGCATCCTGATGGATTGAACATGCCTATTGTCGGAGACGAGTTGTACGGAACAGCTGCCGATCGTTTGTACTTAC
>QKCF01000385.1 GCA_003246935.1 Sunxiuqinia sp.
ACCGTCAATCTTCATTTCGAATGAAGCTTTTCCTCCACGATCAACTTCGCGGTACTTCTTCGATTTATATTCGCCTACCCAAGACTTATCGTCTTTGAAATTGTGATCGCGTTCAGGCTGCATTTCACCCATCCGGAATAGATCGATCGTTTTACGTTCCAATTCCTTCTTGCGAGCTTGTTCGGCTTCATATTCTTTTTCGTACCGTTTCCACTCTTCAGTTGAGTACGAATCCCAATACACTGTATAATGGCAATCCTGGGTACGGTAGAAAGGCTTCAGCATTACTTTCCTTGGATAAGCAACATCGGTTGTAACAAAAGTGTTGGTCTGTCCTTCAACCGGTTTCAGCCAGTTTGACGGGATGCTGTCTTTGGTCATCAGCACGGGAACATACAATGCATCATTTGCTTTCGGATCATCCAGCGGCCCAAGGTATCCGGCCAGCAAAACAGGTCCGTTGAATACTGCGATTCTGCCGTATACAAGCTGAAAGGAATATTGATTTCCACTTTATCACCGTTGTTCCAATTGTCGCCTAAACTAACGAATGTTCCGGGCTGACCTTCAACTTTGCGCTCCGCTCCGTTTACCTTAACCGAAATGCCTTTACGGGCCCACACCGGATAACGTACCTGCAGGTCGAACGAAGCAGTTTTTCCCGTTTCCGTTTTAATTTCGAAGGTCGTACCTTCTTCTTCCGGGTACTTAGTTGTTTGTGTAAAGGTTACTCCTTTATCCTTCCAGCTTAACTCGGAACCAATGAACTGGCCAACATAGAGTGTGTTTGTAGAATGATAGTAAATATTGCGACCGTATTTACTGTGATTTTCCATACCGGAACCAACACAGCAGGTGAAGTCGTACGGATCTTGATATACTTTAAATCCGCCCATATCGAGCGACAGGTTGTAAATTACATGCCCTGTTTCCGGATGTTGCGACGAAAGGATATGATTAATCAGCGCCCGTTCGTAGTAATCCATGATCTCAGGCGACGCCGTCCATTCAAACAGATGACGCGACAATTTCAACATATTGTAAACGCAGCAAGTTTCGGCCGTACTGTTACTTAACTGATCATTCAATTTATCCGGCTCACCCAAATATTCGTAGTTGTCGAAATCGCCGGCTGCATAGGCATGATGATGAACCATCATGTTCCAGAAATTCTCTGCTCCCCGAAAATCGGCACTGTCGCCAGTTATTTCGAAGCGACGAGCTAAGCCAACAAATTTCGGAACCTGCGTATTGCAGTGTTTACCAGCCAGGATATCTTCACCGGCCACAATCGGATCGATAATTACATCGTGCTTGAATTTATAAGAAAGCTGCAGGTATTTTTCTTCTGCTGTTTCAGCATACAAATCAACAAAGGCTTCGTTCATTCCGCCAAACTCACAATTCAGCATTTCCTGGCGTTGCTCATCTGTTAAACCGTTCACGATTGTTCCTACCCAATCGCCTAATTTCTTTTCAACCTCCAGTGCCTTTTCATTTCCGCAGTATTGGTAAACATGATATAAACCATCCATGATTTTGTGAATCGTATAGAAAGGCGACCACAAACCGTTCAGGTTGAATCCCTGTGCTTTAATATTACCCTTGGCAACTTCTTCTGTCAATATCTTTTCACCATTTTCGAAAGCACCAACATAACCGGTTCCGTTTGCTTCCTGACAAACAGCCAACTCATCAACAATGTAATTGGCACGTTTCAGAAATTCTTCGTTTCCGGTTGTTTTATACATGAAGGTTAAAGCTGTGAGATAATGCCCCAGGCTATGTCCCGCCAAGCCTCCGCCTTCCCAACCTTCATAGTTTTCTGCTTTTGGCTCCAAGCCTGCTTCTTTTCTGAATTTCGATAAGAAGCGATCCGGCTCATATCCCAGCAAAGTTGCAACGTCTAATTCAGTTGCGTGCATATACGGGCCATCTTGCAGCTTTACATCTTCCAACGGAAAAGCTAAAACCTTGAAATCGACAACTTCGGGTCCTCCTGTCCTCATTGGCTGCTCTTTGGCCTTCTGATTACACGAGACCATCATCGCGCAAGCTATAACCAATGATAATATCATCCATCGGTTCAAAGGTTGTTTTATTTGTGTTATTCGCATTCGACAAATTTTAGTTGAAAAATTCTGAATGTGAACTAACCAAAACTTTCTCCCAAACACCTCAACTTATGTATACAGAACTTGCACGAATGTACAACTAACAGAAATACAGCGCCCTAAAAATTGATTTCATGGAAAATAAAAACAGAAAAATTAGAATATCGAATAGTAAGACAACAGTTCTCAGAAAACTGCCAATGATAAATTCACTCCGATGATAGCGACAAAAAACATTTGTTTCCTTTTTTGCACTATAGGCTCACCCTTGTTACAAACAAAATTTCATTTGACCACAACAATCACTCTCTGACGCGTTGTTGCGAAACAATTATGACTGAATAACGGTATAACCACACATGAACCGGCAAGTTCTTTTTTATTAATTATAACCTTACTCATTATGAAAAAAAGATTCAACATCTACAGCCAGGGAATTCTCATTTTGAAAGACGACAGGCTAAGAAACCTTAAAATGAGTCTTAAAGGAAAGGGAATTAAAAAGGCAATTAAAAATTTGAGGTCAAACGAAATGTTTATCTATTTTGATCCGGAAACAGGCCGGCAATGGGAATACGAAAGAGTGATGTAGTCCCCGTAAAAAACAACAAATTAAGCCTTATAGTAAAAGCAAAAAGAGCCGTTCAAAACTGAACAGCTCTTTTTTTTGGTGACTCAGCTGTGACTCAGCTGAGGTTCGAACCTATCTCTATTTCCAGCTGATTATCAATATTTTCGCAAACACCTAAATCTAAAGGTCTCGATATAGTATCGATTGATAATCAACACATTAATATTCAAATATAGGCAAATAATATTGATTCCTTTATGCTTTCGCTAAAATAAACTCATACTTTAGTATTCCACTAATATCTGAGTTCCCACAAACACTAAAAAATTATTTTCTTTTCTTTTTGTCATTTTCTTTCACAGTGGTACTCT
>QKCF01000426.1 GCA_003246935.1 Sunxiuqinia sp.
GTAGGTATTCAGGTAAACGAAATCGTTGACGTTACTCCATTGCCACACAATGGATGTCGCCCTGCAAAAAGAAGACGTGTTTAATCTTTTTAATTTGGTAGAATAATGGCTAGATATACAGGTCCAAAATCAAAAATCGCTCGGAAATTCGGAGAACCAATCTTCGGACCAGATAAAGTTCTTGAAAAGAAAAATTATCCTCCGGGTTTCCACGGTTTAGCAAGTCGTCGTCGTAAAAAATCAGAATACGGTTTGCAATTGAAGGAAAAACAAAAGGCAAAATACACTTATGGTGTGTTGGAAAAACAATTCGCTCGCTTGTTCCACAAAGCATCTGCTTCTAAAGGTATTACCGGTGAGGTATTGTTGCAATTGTTGGAATCTCGTTTGGATAATGTTGTTTTCCGTTTGGGATTAGCTCGTACAAGAGCAGCTGCTCGTCAGTTAGTTTCTCACAAACACATTACTGTTAACGGAGAAATCGTAAACATTCCTTCTTACCAATTGCGCGCAGGCGATGTTATTGGTGTTCGCGAAAAATCAAAATCTTTGGAAATTATCGCAGACTCGATGACTTCACATCGTTACAACAAGTACGCATGGTTGGAATGGGATAATACAGCAATGGCTGGTAAATTCCTGAATCGTCCGGAACGGGAAGAAATTCCTGAAAACATTAAAGAACAACTGATCGTCGAGTTGTATTCTAAATAATAAAATTACTCAATTAGCGTTCCAAAAACCTGACAAAGTAATAATGGTAGAATCTGATGAACGGTTCGGTAAATTCGAATTCCGTCCATTGGAACCTGGGTATGGTATTACAATTGGTAATGCACTGCGCAGAATTCTGTTATCATCTTTGGAGGGCTACGCGATCACTACAGTAAAGATTGAAAGCGTAGACCACGAATTTGCTACCATTAAAGGGGTGATGGAAGATGTAACAGAAATCATCCTGAATCTGAAACAAATTCGTTTCAAAAAAGAAGTCGAAGATCTGGACAGCGAGAAAGTTTCTATCTCTATTACCGGACAGGAAACATTTACTGCCGGCGACATCAACAAGTTTATGACCGGTTTCCGGGTATTAAACCCTGAATTGGTAATTTGCCGCATGGAAGCTGATGTAAAACTGACCATGGACATTACCATTAATAAAGGTCGTGGATATGTACCAGGCGCTGAAAACAAGCCGGTAGATGCTGAGTTTGGTTTAATTCCGATTGATTCAATCTTTACTCCTATTCGTAACGTAAAGTACGCAGTTGAGAACTATCGTGTAGAACAAAAAACCGACTACGAGAAGTTAGTTTTGGAAATCGCTACAGATGGCTCAATTCATCCGAAGGATGCACTGAAAGAGGCTGCAAAAGTCCTGATTTATCACTTCATGCTGTTCTCTGACGAAAAGATTACTTTGGACTCAGATGAGAAATTTGCAAACGAAGAATTCGACGAGGAAGTGTTGCATATGCGTCAACTTCTGAAAACGAAATTGGTAGACATGGATCTTTCAGTACGTGCTCTGAACTGTTTGAAAGCTGCTGATGTTGAAACTTTAGGTGAGTTGGTACAATACAACCGTAACGACTTGTTGAAGTTCCGCAACTTCGGTAAAAAATCATTGACAGAATTGGATGACCTTCTGAACGCTATGAGTTTGACATTCGGAATGGATATTACTAAGTATAAATTAGACAAGGAATAAGCACAAAATGAGACACAATAAAAAAATCAACCATCTGGGTAGAACAAGTTCTCATCGTAAGGCGATGTTGTCAAATATGGCTAACTCTTTGATCTTCCACAAAAGAATTAGCACGACTACAGCTAAAGCGAAAGCACTGAAGATGTTTGTTGAGCCGCTTATTACAAAAGCAAAAAATGATACAACACACTCTCGTCGTGTTGTTTTTAGCTCTTTAAAAAGCAAAGAGGCTGTATCTGAGTTGTTCCGCGAAGTCGTAGTCAAAGTTGGCGAACGTCCGGGCGGTTACACTCGTATCCTGAAAACAGGAAACCGTTTAGGTGATGACGCAGAAATGTGCATCATCGAATTGGTAGACTTCAACGAAAACATGTTGGCTGCTACAGAAACAAAAACAAAATCACGTCGTTCTCGTCGTGGTGGCGCTAAAAAAGCTGAAGCTCCTGTAGCTGAAGCACCAGCAGCTGATACAACTGAAGAACCAAAAGCAGAATAAGGATTTAAAACCTTACTATAGGAAAAAGCTGGCCAATTGGTCAGCTTTTTTTTTGATGTGTGTCCTGTACTAGAAATAGCGTTACAGCAAAAATGTACCACTTCCGCTGGACGGGATATGTTGTAGACAAAAGGAAGGGGCTACCAGGGGAGTATGCTTGCCGGTAGGTTGAAATGATTACCTTTGCTTCTATATCGCACAAGAACAATACAAACTTAATTGAATATGAAAATAGAAGTATCGAACGGCGAAATTGCCGATAAACTTACGATCATCGAAATTAAACTCGAGAATATTAAGGACGAGAAAAAACTCGCGAACTTGCGTAATGAGTTTCAGGTCTTGGATGAAGCTGTGAGTAAGATTATCAAGAAGGATCACGAGCTTTACCAGGAGCTGCTAAAGATTAATAAGCAACTTTGGGATATTGAAGACCGGATTCGTGAGCTGGAAAAAGCAAAAGACTTTGGTACAGAATTTATCGAAGTTGCCCGTTCGGTTTATTTTACTAACGATAAACGTTCGGAAGTGAAGCGCCAAATTAATGAGTTGACAGGTTCTGCGCTGATAGAAGAAAAATCATACGAAGATTACGCCTAGGATGAAGCGAATATTGGTGTACCGTTTTTCAGCGATGGGTGATGTGGTGATGCTCCTTCCGGTTCTTAAAGGTGTTTTGGACTCGAATAAGAATGTCGAGATCTATCTGTTGACCCAGCCGTTTCTTTTTCCAGTTTTTAAGGGTATTGATCGTTTGCACATGGTGGCTTCCGACCTGAAGGGGAAGCACAAGGGCATAACCGGTTTATATCGTCTTTACAAAAGGGTGAAGAAGGAGATTAATCCCGACGAGGTTTTCGATCTTCATCAGGTGTTGCGCACTTTTATTTTGAACAGTTACTTCCGGATAGGAGGTGCAGCGGTTCACACTTTCCGCAAGGGGCGCGATGAGAAGAAACATGCTGTTAAAACGAAGTCGCACCAGGTACTGCCATCAACAATTGATCGATACGCTGCTGCTTTTTCAGAAGCGGGTTACCGCTTTATTTTGCCGAAGCCGCCTTTGTTCACTGTAACCACTCGGGAGGATGCACTGCAGCTGTTGAAGCTGGATGGAAGAGAGGTGAAGAAGCTAATCGGTATCGCGCCATTTGCTAAGCATAAACAGAAGGTGTGGGGCATTGATAAAACCCGCAAACTATTAAAGGTTCTCCAACAAATTCCCAATTCGAAAGTAATTCTGTTTGGTGGCGGACAGGCTGAAATGGAGATTTTGGATTCCCTGGCAGCTGATTTCGAAAATTGCTTGGTGGCCGGGCACTTCATCAAATTCGCTGAAGAAATTCAATTGTTGCCCCATCTCTCGCTGATGTTGTCGATGGACTCGGCCAACATGCACCTGGCTGCAATGGCTGGTGTGCCCGTTGTTTCGGTTTGGGGAGGTACTCATCCGTCGCTTGGATTTGCACCCTATCATCAGCCTGAGGATAACTTAATCCAGTACAATGGTCACGATCTCGATTGCCGGCCCTGTTCTGTCTTTGGAAATAAAAAGTGTATTTACGGCGATGTTCGTTGTATGCAATACGTGTCAGTGAAACAGGTGACTGATCGAATCGGCTTTATCCTGAACCAATCGATTCATTGAAACAAATTTATACGACAGAGAATCCGGCCCTGAAAAGACCGGATTTTTTGTTTCACTTTCTACACCATTCGAAAGATCGTTAGGGCTGAGTGCAAAATACTGCTTGTTGAGATATATTGGTGCTTGATTAGCAACAAATAATCGTCTGTTAATTTTTTTTGGATCCAATATTGATTTTAGGAGTAGATGTCGTAAATTGTATAGGCTAAAATAAATTAAGATTAATAATGCTATAGGCTTAAAGTTAACGAAAGATGTTTTTACATTGAATGTTAAGAAGTAAGCGAAAGAAGCTGGCGAAAAGTGCCGAGCAGCAATCATTTGTTAGACGACGGGGACTACGGGTTAGTCCCTGTTTTGCGTTTAAACCCAAGCTAGGGTGCGTCTTTATTCGAATTGAAACAAGTTTTACCCCTTGTTATTTCAATCGGAGTTAAATTGCCGGATATCTTTTTTGCTTCTCTATAGTTAAGTCCAGCTTATTTTGGTGTTGTCTGCCTTTTTGTGTGCGTTTGTTTTATTATTGGCAGTAATCGATCCAGTTCGCGATGGAGAGCTGCTATACGCTTATTGTTGGCTCGCTGTATTTTTCGCATAACATACAGTGCTGTAGTTTTGCCGGTTGTTTGAATATGAATTCTCGCGTAGTTGCCATAAGAGTTTTTAAGCACTTCGCAATCGTGCCAATAGCCGATGAGCAAGTCAAGTTTTTTAAACTGTCGCGCGAAATCGGGAACAAAGGAGAATTGATGTGCGTTGTCCATGTAAAACATCATGAACGCCATTTGCTTCAGGTGTTTTCGGCAGGCATGGTAACGCTCGCTGTCGGTACGGGAGGCGAGGATTTGCCCTACCTTTTCAGCTTTTTGCCCGACAAAAGATTGGGCTTTTTGCAAGATTAAAGCTTCCGACGCCGACGCCATGCATCGTGCCCTTTCGTTTAAAAGTAGCAGATAGGCAGTTTCATCAAAGTCGGCAATCTCTTGTTTTAGGGCTTCCTTGTAGAAGCTTTCCTCTTGATCCAGTTGATTCTCGTACGCGTTATCCGGTGAGGAAAGTAGTAACTGGCTAAGCCTTCGGTTAAGCTGGGTTTCTCGAATTGCCCCGGCAGTTTTATAAATTCCTTTAATCGCGCTTTTTCCCTTCGAAACAATCTCATTCCCTTCTTCAATATAAGCATGAAACCGGACGAAGGTGAGCTGACGTTTCAGGCTTGTGCGCAGCTGATGAATGTTTTTTTGATTCGGCTCATGACGACAACAGTCCAAGTACTTCAAAAAGCGCTGGCTATGTTTCATATATTCAATTTCAAGACTGTTTGCCATTGTTTCATCACATTAGGACCTTAGCCAAGGGTATCTAACAAAGGATACTTGTTTTGTGCCTGAAGGTTTTGCGGTCTCTTGACAAATAATTTGTTTTCAACTTTCGATTGTCGTGCGGCTTGGGTAACTTTAGGTTAATTGAACAGAAAGACCTGCATGCTTAATTAAACCATCCGCATTATGAATATTATTCTCAGCATTGGAGTTTTAATTTTTACAGGTTATTTGTTGGGTGAGTTGGCCGTTAAAGTGAAGTTGCCCAAAATATCGGGCTATATCCTGGCAGGCATCCTACTCAACCCCGATTTGTCGGGCATTATGTCTGACTCGTTTGTGGAGCATACCGACCCGTTGCTCTCTATTTCGTTGTCGTTTATTACCTTTTCGATTGGCGGTTCGCTGTCGGCGGGCAAGCTGAAGAAAACCGGGGGCAAGGTGCTTGCGTTGACCTTGCTCGAATCGCTGTTTGCCTTTGCTTTTGTATTTGCGCTGGTGTTTCTGAGCCTGCGTTTTTTCTTACCTGTGTTCGAGTCGGCCAGCGTTAGCGTGGCCGTGAGTTTAGTGTTGGCGTCGCTGGCTGCCCCAACCGATCCATCGGCAACGCTGGCGGTTATTCACGAGTACAAAGCCAAAGGAGAGGTGAGCTCGACCATGCTTGAGATTGCGGCTTTCGACGACCTGGTGGGTATCGTTATTTACACGCTGGTAACTGCATTTGCCATATTTTTTGTAGGCGCCGGCGAGCCCAACATCGGACAGGTTCTGATGAACTTGGGGTATAATATCGGTGGTGCGTTGCTGGTTGGTGCAGTGGTGGGCTTGGGCTTTACCGGAATAGTACGACTGGTACTCCGGCAAACTGAGGGAACGCTGATTGTGCTCACTTTCGGACTGGTCGCGCTGAGCTACGGTATCTCCGAATATTTTGACTTCGAGTCGCTGCTGTCGACCATGGCATTGGGTGCCGTGGTCGCCAACTGGAACCCGATTGCCGGGAAAATATTCAAACTGATTGAACGCTATACGGATGAGCTCATTTTTGTGATCTTTTTCACCCTGTCGGGTCTGCACCTGCAGCTGTCATCCATTGCAGGAAGCGCAACCTTAATTGGGATTTACATTGTGGCCCGCGCCATCGGGAAGTTTGCCGGCATCTACTCGGGCAGGCTGTTTTTCACGATGGATCCGAAGGTAACGCGATATACCGCCGGAGGTTTGTTGCCGCAGGGAGGTATTGTAATTGGCCTTGCTTTGTTGCTCACCAAAGAGCCAGCTTTTGCCAATACCGGCTCAACCATTATGGGCATTGTGATTGGTGCTGCTCTCATTCACGAAATTATCGGCCCCATTGCTTCGCATATCTCGCTGAAACGCGCCGGCGAAATTGAATAGGCGAAGGCACAAAGAAGCGCCGGTCTGTTTCCAAACCGGCGCCATCTCAAACCAAGAAAGTACAATGCGCTGTGCGCTAAATTGACAGATCTATTCTTTTGTTTCTCCCACAGTGACTTTTTAAGCTTTTATTGGTGCGGATGATTGTTCCTAATTGGTGGATTTTTACAATGATCGGATTTTGAGGTTGTTGAAAGCTACTTTTTTAGTTGTTGGTTTATGGTTGAATCTGTACACAAGTTACATTGGATTAATTATATAAATCAAGATTCATTTTATGTCATTGAGCATATGTTTTGTATAAATTCCCTCTTCTTCAGACGACTTAACTGTCAAGAAGGAGCTAATGCTGCAAAATAAGCTGTGACTAAATAGTTAAAGCCGACAAAACGGATGGGGACTAAACAGTCACGGGGAGATTGGTGCTGTGCGATAACTGTAAAATTGGAATCCCCAAAGCTGAAGTTCAATTACTTTGGTTTATAATCAATACTCCTTTGTTGATAAGTCGTTTTGAAAATAAACCATATGCTTATTTTAGAATAGTAACTTGAAAAGCGAAAACTAAAAGAAGGCAATCTCTAATGCAGCAAGACGAGCCATGAAGAGATCATCGGCAGGCTCAAATGAAAAAAGAAGTAAAACACAAAAACTGAAACGATGAAAAAGACCATTGATACGATTATTCTTTCCGCGCTGTGGATTTTTTCAATCTACACGTTGTCTATAGCGGGTAGCGCTATCGGAACGTCAAATTATATTGGCTTTGGATTGCTGGCAGGTCTTACCGTTTTGAAGCTGCTGAAAGCTCGGGGCTTTACTATCTTATTAGCCGTATCTCTGCTCGCCGGCAGTTTAAATTTGTTTCAATTTACGCCCTCCTCTGTAACGGTAGCTTTCTCCTTTTCCCCTTTCGGAAATGGCTTCTCGACACTGGGAATACAACCATTATGCAGTACCTTATTCGTATTGTTTGCAGTTGCCTATTTCTCAGAAATCAGAAGCTTTTTACAAAAAGACGCTGGCAGCGAATCCAAATCACAACAAAAGCCTGACGAGCGATTAGTTAAGTTTTATTATCAACGCATAACTGCCAAATCAGATCGCGATTTGGGAGAAGTAATAAGCCATGAGGATAAATATCAGCCTGAGTATTTTATTGCCGCACAACGGCTGATTGCCGAACGGAAAATTGCGAGGAATACCCCGAAAACGATCATAAAGAAAGAGGCTGCACCCGTGTCGGCGTAAGTGGCTTACTCGTTGGGCCTGCAATCCTTATGCTATTGACCAGGGTTTAAAAATCTGCATAAACCGAAAGGGAATATTGTCGGTTTTACCCCAACTTTTAATCAGGCCGAGATACAGGACGTTTTTTGTCAGGAATCGTATGCGTCAGTTGGTAAAAGAGTAAACCACTGTTGCTAAAAGATAGTATACAATATAGGGCGGCCAGTTGAAGCCGGAAACTATAGGGCAGAAACGGATCTTGATAAGTTCTGCATGTTGTACCCCAAGTTTTGGAATGTAAACATGAAAGAGTATGAGAAAGCTATTAATTCTGTTTTTGTTGTTACCATTAACATCATTTCCTCAAGACTTTACGCAAAAGGAAATAAAGAGATTTGAAAAAGTCTTGAAGCGAAGTAATTCAACAATAAGGGAGTTTGAAAAGAATTCCTTGGTAAGTGTTGAACGAATTGGTAATTCTGAAATTGAAGGATTAATTGAGAATGCCTTGTCAAAAGCTGGATTTGAGGTTGTTTCAAACACCGTGGTTAAAAATGCTGCAGTTGGTTCCCGAACGTCATCGAATAAATCGAGATACCTGATTACGGTTTCCGGTCACTATTACAAGGGGACAATAATTGGCCCGTGTCAAAGAGCTCTTTTGAGTTTTTCAGCCAGAATTGTTGATTTAAAAGATGAAGGAATGCAGGTTGGTACATTTAATTTTAAAGGAAAACCAATGACCTATGTTGCTTGTGAGGATGACGTTGCGAATGCTTTTTTATATACACTACAACAGCTATCGGATAGAAAAAGTACACCTGCACAGCAGCAAAGAAGATAAAACATAAGTAGAGCAAGGGTAACCGAATGATCGAGGACGGCAAAAGTAACTTTCAAAAAGACCTTGCTTATCCCGTTTATAATTCAGAGGCTAATAACCGCGGATTGATAGTCTGCTAACTTGATTTCGGCACGACTCAATTCTTACTTCTCCCGAACCCTTTCTCCTGATTTCTGTTTGTTGTGCTTATTGTGCCAATCGTAAGCGAGGTATACGCCAAACTGGATGCTTTGCATCGGTTTTCTGTAAAAATGGCTGTACTCCACAAAGGGAGAAACGACAAATTGTTTGCAGTATCGGTTCAACTCAACACCAATCACAAAACTATTTATCTCGGTCGATTTAGGCATATCCTCCCAATCGGCGATGTTTGTATACCTACCTAAACCCACGTAGGGAGAGATTTCTGCCTGGTTGGCAATGGGGAAATGTATGGCAAGTTGCCCGAACGAGAAAAGCAAGAGGAGGATTGAAACCTCGTCATCAGTCAGTTGAAATAGAAAGTTCAGGCAGATTGGTAGAAAGCCAATGGCCATATGCCAGTAATCCTCGCTTAGTACTAGATCTCCATCAAAACTGACTCTGTTTCCCAGGTATATCTTCGATTTAATCCCGATAGCCATACCGGATGAATTGACAACGCTGTTGTTGTAATATACAGGAGTCGCTCCGATGTAAAAATCACCCGCTTGATGCCGGGGTGGAGTTGCGGTTAGTTCTTCAGGGGAACTGTTTTGCGAATATGCAATAAAAGCGCATAAAACAGGAAGCAGCAGCACAAACAGGGCTTTCATGTTGTTTGGTTTTTTCTGTCGTTGTTTAATTTGTACTATCAGGCATTTTTACGAGAGAATGAGGGATCCTCGTTGCGAATTTTTCCCGGAATATCGCTAATTTAATACACCCAAACGCAGAGAGATGACACTGGAAGATTTAGGATATCAGGCTGACTTTGAGCAATACCGAACAGCAAACGGGCTGGATTCGTTTGCGGTAGGGCGGGTTATTGCCGAGCACAAGGAAAGGTACGTTGTTCGCACTTCCGAAAAGGAGTACGAAGCCGAGATCCTGGGGAACTTACGCTACAGCGCGCAAAGCCGCTCCGATTTTCCTGCTGTTGGCGATTGGGTTGCTATTTCGGAGTACGACGACGATAAAGCATTGATTCATGCCGTTTTTCCGCGAAAATCGTTGATCGAAAGGCAGTCGGTCGGGAAGAAAGGCGATAAGCAAATAATTGCGGCCAATATTGACCGGGCTTTTATTGTGCAGGCGGTAGATCGTGACTTTAGCGTCAACCGGATTGAACGGTACCTTACCATTTGCTATACCTCGAAGGTTGAACCCATCATCATTCTCAATAAAATTGATTTGATAGACGAGG
>QKCF01000448.1 GCA_003246935.1 Sunxiuqinia sp.
CAATATGGATCATTTTGAAGCACCCAAAAAGCAAATAAGACGCATCCCGGACGCCATGGAAGGAGGACACGAGAAAGACTGGATACGCGCTTGTAAAGAAAGTAAGGAAAACCGCGTTGAAGCATCTTCAAATTTTGCCTATGCAGGACCTCTTAACGAAATGGTTATGCTTGGAGTATTAGCAGTGCGTTTGCAAAGCTTGGACCGAAAGTTAATCTGGAATAGCACAAGCATGCATTTTACCAATATTACAACTAACGACCGACTCCGTATCCTCAGCAAAACGAACTTCTCGATAAATAACGGCAGCCCGCAATTCAACGATGTGTACCGTGAATTTCCCGCAGAGACAACCACTGCTGAATGGATCAGACATACCTATCGGCAAGGCTGGGAGCAAATCTAGTCTCGTGAATAAATACAAAATAAAAAATCCCGTCTTTCTGACGGGATTTTTCGTTTATCCTAATTTACTGATGCGCTCTAATTTCTGAAGATCCAGGATCTTGATTTTTCGACCATCGATTGCAATCACTTTCTCGCTCGAAAAATTAGACAGCGTCCTAATAGCGTTCGAAGTTGTCATATTCGATAAGTTAGCAATATCTTCACGAGACAAATAAGCTCTCAGTGACACACCATCATGCTCGAATCCATACTTCTCTTTCAACAAGAGTAAGGACTCGGCCAAACGTCCACGGATATGTTTCTGTGTTAATGTTACTGTGCGCGAATTTGAAAATCCCAATTCACGGGCTAATTTTTGAATTAGTCGAAATGCAAAATCCGGATTACGAAGCAGTTTGTTGAAGAAGTGATCCGTATTAACAACAAGCACGTTTGAATCTTCAAGGGTAACTGCTGAAGCATTATGAATTTCTTCGGCGATCAGAGCACGATAACCAACATAGCCCATAGGCTTGGTCATACGGATAATTTGCTCGCGACCTCCGACACCTTCTTTAAAGATCTTTACTTTTCCATCAATCAGGAACATAAAAGCAGAAGGAATATCGCCTTCTTTATAAATAAATTCATTCTTTCTGAATAAGGTAACAGAGCTTTGTTTGATTAGGTCTTCTTTTTCGGGAGGGCTCAATAAACTGAAAACGGACTTAGGATTTTCAAAAATTTCTTTGATTCCCTGTTCTTGACTCAGCATAGGTTTCAATTTACATGTTTTACAGCATCAAAGTTAATTAAATTTGTGAAATACGAAATTTTACGGGCACTTATTTTGCCCGTCTAACCGTCTGCTGAGATGAAAACTAAAAATGCTTTACTAAGCCAAAAACCAATTAACTATATCGGGCTACAAGAGGCATTCTCCTGCCAAAACCAAAAGCTTTTGAACTAACCCTCAAAATCGGAGGGGTCTGGAATCTTTTATACTCATTTTGATTGACCATACGTACCGTTTTAAGTACCGTACCCCGATCAAAACCCTGTTCTATGATTTCATCCGGTGATTGATTCATTTCGATATAACGGAAAAGAATGCCGTCCAAAATATCATAATCCGGAAGCGAGTCTGTATCCTTCTGATCAGGGCGCAACTCCGCAGATGGCGGTTTAACGATACTGTTCTCTGGAATCATCTCTTTATCCCGGTTGATGTAGCGCGCCAACTTATAAACATCGGTCTTATAAACGTCGCCTAAAACAGAAAGACCTCCGTTCATATCGCCATACAAAGTTCCGTAACCTACCGCGCATTCGCTTTTGTTGGTCGTGTTCAGCAAAATATTACCAAACTTATTCGATACAGCCATCACCAGGATACCCCGGGTACGAGCCTGAACATTTTCTTCGGCAACGTTTGGTGGAAGTCCTTCAAAAACAGAGCTCAGCTCTTTCTCAAAGTCATCAACCATGCTTTGGATACCAATAATATCATAACGAACATCGTAGTTGTCTGCCAGCTGAATCGCATCGGCGACACTGTGATCCGACGAATAACGCGACGGCATCAAAATGCCATGTACATTTTTACTTCCCAGAGCCTCAACAGCCAAGGCACACACAACAGCAGAGTCGATCCCTCCTGAAAGCCCCAGCACGATATCCTGAAAGTTCATCTTTTTGAAATAGTCGCGGATTCCGAGAATCAGCGCCTGATGAATTTTCGCAATGTAGTCGTGTTCTTCCTGCTTCAATTCAACCGGGTTTTCTGTGTCAACAATACAGAAATCCTCTTTGAAATAAGCCATTTCAACGGGTATCGAACCATCAGCTTTTACAAAGCACGAGCCTCCGTCAAAAATCAGCTCAGTATGCGCTCCTGTTTGATTCACATAGGCGATTGGCAGGTTATACTTCAATGCATTTTTTACAAGGATATCTTTTCGCCAACTTTCCTGGTTGTAAGAAAACGGTGATGCTGACAAATTAATGACCAAATCAGGATTCAGTTTGCTTAACTCCTCCATCGGGTTGCGTTGATATAGTTTATCGCGACCAAACTCATTTTGAGTTGGCTGTTCATCCCACAAATCTTCACAAATGGTCAGAGCCAGCTTCATGCCTTTATATTCGACCAATTCGAAGCTCCGATTTGGTTCAAAGTGGCGATATTCATCAAAAATATCGTAAGTTGGAAGAGACGATTTATTTCGAATAGCCTGAATCTTGCCATCATACAGAAAATAAGCCGAATTAAACAGCTTCTTTCCCCGAGGCCCCTCGTTAATGCTGGGGCCCCCCAAAACGGCAGCAATACCAACGCAGGATTCTGCAATTTTTTCAATATAACTAACTGCTTTTTCAATAAACTCTTTTCGCTCCAGTAAATCGTGCGGGTAGTACCCACATACTGCTAATTCGGAAAACACAACCAAATCGGCCCCTTCTTCTTTTGCAGAAGCAATGGCATCCAGAATTTTTTCCGAATTACTTTCGAAATTGGCGATATGGTAATTTAATTGAGCAAGCGCAATCTTCATCTTCTCTAATTTTCAAAATAAATACGGTACAACAACATAGTGCCGAATTTGTAGCAAAACAGTTCACAACAACCGGCTCAAGATGAAGTACACCTCGAATTTGATTTATATTGACAACAAAAATAAGCGAAATAGAAAAACAGGCGTCCGAATTATCAGAAAACGAGGCTTAATTTAAAGGTAAGTGAATTTACGGTGGTTTTCCCGCCTAACGAACTTTTGGTAACATCCATCAAGCCATCCTTGTAAATCAGGCCCAAAACCAAAGCATTACGCTCACCCAGATCATACTCTCCACCGATACCAATATTCAGGGCTGTATTGAATAGCTTAACTTCATTTCCAATATCAGTCTTGTCCAACTGCTTATCGCTCGATTCACCTTTTGCCGAAATATTGATAGAACTTGAAAGGCCAAACAGCCCCCAATAGTTCCAGCGGTAAAATTGCTTTGTCCGCATCTTCAGTGCGTATGGTATTTCAATATACTGCAACCGATACCGAATACTCGTTCCTGAGTCAAACCCCAGCCCTCCAAATGAGAACGTTTCACCATCTACATTGTAGGTTAACTCACCACCAGTTTGAGAAACCAGCAAACCTGTTGAGAAGGCATACCGCATCTCCTGATCAAAATAGAAGTCACCTTTTACACCAAACTCATATCCAATTTTGGACTTGTTATTCTGAACTTCTTTTCCTTCCGGCGACATCCAGTTAACTGAAGGACTTGCAGTAAAAGAGAGTTGAAAAGGACCTTGTGCAAAACCTGCAGCACCGATCAAAATAAAGACTATAAAGCTGATAATTCTTTTCATGACGTTATTTATGAGCATTCACTAAAATTGGGTAGCTTCCAAACAAACGACTCGTTTGAATGATTTGTTCGAATCGCCTAGCACAAATCTCTAATAATATTTTGATAATCGCAATGCTTCACTTCCTTTTTAAACTGCCGGCTATAACTAAAGTTAACCAACAACGCCTGAAATATTTCAGACTTTTTTATCTGCTTACTCCAACATAACGAGCGACTCCGCGTATAGGACAAAACAATAACCCATAAGAATACTATCATGAAAACAAAAACTTTGTCCCCTTCTCTTATGCTAAAACTCCCGATTCTACTTGTAATTTTATTCATATTCTCTCCGCTAATATCTCTTGCACAGAGCAATATGTATGTCATTGTTGAATACATGAAAACGAAGCCCGGGAAAGAGTGGAACTACGTTGAACTGGAACGTAACTTTTGGAAACCGGTGCATGTCGAACGAATCAAAAAAGGTGAGATTGTGGGTTGGATGCTATATCATATTCGGTACACTGCAAGCAATGATCCTTACAATTATGCAACCGTCACAATCTTTAGCGATCCCGAGAAACTGGAAAACCCCGGAACAGTTGAGCCGGTAACAGTTCACCCAGATAAAGACGTCGAGAAAGTCCTTATGGAGACAGAAGAGAGCAGGGACTTGGTCATCCGGAACTTAATGGTTCGCAAGGATTTCATTCAACCGGACAAGGATGCTCAAGATTCTAAATTCGTAGAAGTTGACTATATGAAGGTCAAACAAGGAGATGACGAAGAATATCTCCATGTTGAAGACGACATTTGGAAACCGATTCACGAAAAGTTCATAAAAGCAGGTACGCGAGAAGGCTGGTCCCTATGGGGCAGGCTGTACCCATCGGGCTACGCAATGGACTACCAATACCTGACGGTAAATGAATTTTCAAACTTCTCGCAAATCAACCAACCCGACTATGTTGCGGCAATAAAAGCTACACATGCCAATAAAAACGTTCGTGAAATTATTGAGGAGACAAATAACTCCCGTGAATTAGTGAAAAGTGAGTTGTGGGAACTATTAGACGCCGCATATTAAACTCAAAGTATCGGTTTTCACCGTCATATCTTGCCAGAATAGCCAATTTTATCTATCATCGCCAAAATAAAACCGGCAAAAAAGAGTTGAAAGAAAAGCCCTGCCAATTAGGGGCTTTTTCAATGACATTTGGGAAAGTTGAAAAACTGGTGATATATGAAAAAGCTATTCTTCCTTTTGATTTGCAGTATTCTTGTATTCGCGGCGTGCCAACGAAATCCGCTTAAAGTTGATCTCTCGAACACGCACATCAATTTCAAATTTCAGGAATTTGGAAATGATCTATTCGCCATCAGAAACAATATAAATGAGCAACTGCCTGTACTCGTGCAAAAATCCCCTGCTATCCTCCCCTTATTCAGCACTGAAGTAATCACTATTGGATTACCTGAAGATTCTGGTTTTGCTGATATACTCGGCACCTTTATTAATGACTCGCTCATGTTGCAGGTAAAATCGAACGTTGACAAAAAAATTGATCGCAAACAGATTAAAAATCAACTCACCGATGCCTTTCGTTATTTTACATACTATTTTCCTGATAAAGTGATCCCTGAAGTATTTACCTGCATCAGTGGCTTCAACCAATCCATCATTATGACCGACAGCCTCTTGGGTATCGGGCTCGACAAATATTTAGGAAGTGATTGTGACTACTATTCCCGCCTCGGAATCCCAAGATACCAGCAGCAAAATATGCATCCTGCCAAAATTGTTCCGGATGCAATGTACGCTTGGTGCATGTCCGAATTCCCCTTCGAGGGCTATGGTTCTCAACTAATTGACAAGATGATTTACGAGGGTAAATTGCTCTACCTGCTGGATGCAACCTTACCGAATACCCCCGACAGTTTAAAAATTGGCTTCAGCCAAAAGCAACTCGACTTTTGTATCGATCGGGAAAACGCGATGTGGACCTACCTGGCCGAATATAAAATGCTTTTCTCGAATGAACGCATGGATATTAAACGGTATACTGATGATTCACCTTACACTTCAAGCTTTACTGCTGACTCGCCCGGAAGAACAGGCAACTGGCTGGGCTGGCAAATTGTAAAAGCATACATGAAAAAAAATCCAAGCATCACCATCCCTGAACTGATGCAGGAAAAAGACTGTCAGAAAATACTGAACTACTCAGCCTATCAACCTTAATCAATTAGCTAGTTTTTTTGCCCCATCTAAAACGGTAGCCTATGTTCCATTCAATGACATCGGCAACCGTGAATTTTTGAGCCCGAACCAGTAACCCGACGTAAATATTGTTTTTGAAATGATATTTCAATCCAAACTTCTCGTAAAACAACGGCGGCTCGCTATCGTAAGATTTACGTAATGCATAGACTCCAAGATATGAAGCTATTGACAGACGGTCAACGCAAAATTCATACGTTCCGTAAATCCCCATCTTCATTTTATCGATTGCGTCGTTCGATTTAATTATGATTGGGATCCCATCGCCGTCATAATCTATATTCACGTTGCCCTCTGTGTCGTAAGTCAGATCTACTCCTACCCCAAATTTATTCTTCCAGGTCGTTTGCTTCAACAAAGCTGCAGAAATGTTGATTACAGAAAAATTACCGACTGTTTTCAGCTCGTCGTCACCCGGGTTTCTGTACACCTGTTGTTTTTTACCAGTGCCAACCTGTAAGGCCAGCTCATACTTTTCCTCATAAGCAGGTTGCGGCTCCCGAATCAACTCCGGGCGATCACGCAGACTATAATTCACCTCAACAAATGGCGATGCCAGATTGATACCACTATTGGGCTTTTTAGTAGCACCGTTAGAAAAATGCGTAAAACTTAACCCTGTTTTGACTTGCCACCGCTTCGACAAATCGTAGCTATAAAATAAACTAGCATCGATATAAACCGTTCGGTGCGAGCCAATAGCAACATTAAAAGGATTTCTGTACGGATCGTAGGCTTTCCAGTTATAGGTTAATCCAAAGCCGAGTTCGTAACCAAAGGCTGAACGCGCTGTTCGCTTAAGAGGAAATCCCATAAACCCAAACAAAGCCGTTGGATAGCCAAGCTCTTTGGAATTGAAAAAGTCGGCATTGTAAAACGAAACGCCATAATAAGGGAAATTAAGAATATGGTGCCATTCTTTTTGTCCGGCTGTTTGTACGCCGTAGCTGAAAGACAAGGCATGAAACGAGTTAATTGGTTCGCCTTTAAGATTTTCACCTTCCAAAAAACTGTTTGTTTGCAAAACCCGTCCAGCATGATAGCGGGACGCAAAAAAACTATATCGTTTGGGATTAAACAAAAGCGAATCTAACTTCAGACCAAGCTTGAGTGGGTCCCAGGCAAATGCCTCACCTCCGCCGCCAACAAGGAGCATCGTGAGCACAAATAGTACACCTATTCTTGTTTTAGTCTTCATTAATTGTTCTTAAGATTGCCGCAACACCGACGCAAAGCAAGAATTGCTTTACAAAATTATCATGATCGCTACATACGATCGCAATTATCAAGCCAGAAAAAGCTTTTTAAGCTCAATAAGTTAACTTATAAAAGATAGGAAAGAAAAGCCGGATTTCCGATAGCCCCAGAGAGGAAGCGCTTTACGACAAACTCAAAGAATAAACTAATCACTTGTTAATTTGAAGAATAAACCCGCTGCTATGGATATTTTTTATTTCAACCGAAGGATCATCGGAGAGGTATTTTCTCAATTTGGATAAATAAACATCCATACTCCGGGCCGTAAAATAACCGTCGTCGCCCCAAATTTTCTTCAAGGCTGTCTCGCGCGGCAACAAATCATTTCGATATTCAACTAGCAGCTCCAGCAGTTCCGACTCTTTGGGCGATAAGCTCTGCTCCAGTCCGTTTCTGACGATATTTCGCTTCTGCACATAAAATGTGTAACTGCCTATCTCGTAACTATCGGTTTTCTTCTTTTCCTGCGCACGTCCACGATTCAGAATCGCCTTAATTTTGCAGATCAACACTTCAGTATCAAACGGCTTCGTCACATAATCATCAGCTCCAACCGAGTAGCCTTTCAACACGTCTTCTTTCATCGTTTTCGCCGTCAAAAAAATGAAGGGAACATGGGCATCAAGCTTTCTGATCTCAGCACCTACTGTAAAACCATCCACATTGGGCAGCATAACATCCAGCAAACAAAGTTGAAACTCTCCGTTGTGGAAACATTCGACAGCCCGCTTGCCATCGTCAACCCAAGTAACTTGATAATCATTCAGCTCAAGGTACGACTTCAATACAGCCCCAAAGCTAAGGTCATCTTCAAGTAAGAAAATATGTATGTTATGATCTTTCATTTGCTCAATTCTTTTTTACACGTCCATAACAAAAGGCAAAAACACTTCGAAACAACTTCCTTTGTCCTGATCACTTCGTACCTGAATCGAGCCTTTGTTTGCCTCAACGATAGCACGAACGTAACTTAGCCCCAAACCAAAGCCTTTTACGTTATGAATATTTCCACTCGTTTGACGATAGAAACGCTCGAATATTTTTGTTTGAACAGCCTTGCTCATCCCTATTCCCTGATCTGTAATCGCAATCACGACGCCTTTATCCGTGTTGCGGGTTGCAACCTCAATATGGGGACTATCCGGAGAATATTTATTGGCATTGTCCAGCAAGTTATAAATCAGGTTTGAGCAGTGAGCCCTGTCTGTTGTTACAATCGGATTCATGGCTTTTAACATCATCAGCAACTCACCTCCTCGCTTATCAACCTGCAACTGGATACTTTCGCTAACCTCCTCTATCAACTGATGGATATCAACAGCTTCCCATTTGAACTCAAAATCCTTCTTATCCAATCGGGCGATTGTTAATATATCTTCAACCTGACGGTTCATGCGAATATTTTCTTTTTTGATCATTTCAACAAAATATTCAATCCTTTCGGGCTGTCGAATCACCTTCTCATTAATAATTGAATCCGCAGCAAGCGATATTGTCGCAATCGGCGTCTTAAACTCGTGCGTCATATTATTGATGAAATCCGTTTTCATCTCGGAGATCTTTTTCTGCTTCAGCATGAATAGGATGCTAAGCGTAAAAGTGAGCAGAATGATTAACGAAAACACGAGAGAAGCAACCAGCAACCAGATTACCGACTTATAAATAAACTGCCCTTGCGCCGGAAAATACAAATGTAGTTTTGTATTTCGATCAAAAATGGCATGCGGGTATAATCTCACCACGTAAGAACTATTGACCAACGCGAGACTATCAGCATCCTGAGAAAACTTCGACAGAGTGTCGTTATTTGAAATTCCCAGATCAAAGGCAATCGGAATGTCCTTGTCCATCAGTTCACGACGCACAAGCCCGGCTATTTCCGGTAAGGGGAACTCGCTGTGATCAACTTCGTTTATTTCACTAATTACGCGATGTGTAAAATTCTTTAGGTTTTGAGCCCTCATTTCAATACGTTTGTGCAAGCCCGGCGACAAATATTTCATCGAATCCAAAGCCTGTTCAAGCGAATCTAACTTTATAAACCTGGAATTGAAAAACCGGGCGCTTCCGTTTAAAGTCGTATCCCGGACAACAACTGTTTTGGCATGCACCTGTTTACCACTATCATCCGAAAATGTATATGTGTGTTGTAAGTTTCCTGCGCTGTCTGTCTGAATAATCACGGGGAAACTTATTATCTCTCACTTGGCCAAATTGGCGAGGCGGAGGAGGAGGAACTCCCTTTTGCACCCAAACTAAACTATCTTTATCATCGACCTGGGTAAAAATCCGAAAATTACGACGGTCTTCCAGACGCTGCACCGCCTGTGTCAGCGCCTCGTTTACACTACGATCAAACAAATCATTCTTCACCCCAATAGCATTAGTAATCCAAACGATCTGTACCAGAATTATTCCGGCAATCGATAATCCCATTAACACCATTATAAACGTGAAGGTCTTTCTATTCATCTCTTTGTGCGATCTGACAATTGTTTTCGGTTCAAAGATAAAGCTTTATGTCTCAGCCCATTCGACTTTAACTTTTCTTTAACTCATTTTAAGTCGGCTTTAACTCAACCTTAGACATAAGCTGCTTTATCTTTGTTTCAACGAAATAAAAATGAAAATACCAGAAAATGAAAACAGTTTTGAAAACATTCTTATTCAGTGCCGCAGCCTTATTGACTGTCAGCACGATGGCTCAAACTACAGACGAGCAAAAAACGGAAGAAAACACTATTAAAAAGCACATAAAAATTGTAAAAGTAGAAGACGGCGTAACAACGAAAATCGACACAGTTATCACCGGCAACGGAGACGACATGACTTGGTTTGGCGACGGAGAATTTGAAGACTTCCTTGAAGACGGAAGGGGGGGTATGCCTCGTCATTTCCCGGATTCGCTTATGCGCAACAAAATGAAACGTTTCCGTTTTGAATTCAACGATGACCAAGATGGACACCACCCACGCATGCGCATGTTTGGAGGTCCCGATGAAAAAGAAATAATGCGCGAGTTCGAATTTAAAGACGGCGATTCAACCCGCCACATGATCATCATGCACGGCGATAATGAAGACAGGAATTTTGGGCAGCGAATGGCAGCTCAAATGCGAAGACCTCAACATCCCCAGCAAATTGAACGCATGATGCGCAAACAAAGTCAGAATTTAATCGATCTGAATGATCCGGACATCATCTCGTTTGAACGCAAAGAATTGAGTGGCGATCGCGAAAAAATTGAGATTATCCGCAAAAAGCCGAAAGAAAAGCAAGTGCAAGTTGAAACGGAAGTGATCAAGGATAAGGAAAGTAAAAAGTAAACATCCCTTTCCTCGAAATAATTAAACAATGAGTCAAAGAGGCTGTCCAAAAAGGACGGTCTCTTTTTCTATGCGGCAATAGGTAAATTTTCGGATTGTGTGTTTTGTTGAAGAAGTAGTTCCCCTAGCGCTTCAATTATGATCTCCAATTCAATAAGGAATAGGTAAAAACGGTATTT
>QKCF01000044.1 GCA_003246935.1 Sunxiuqinia sp.
GCTCCCAATTCGTAAATCAGCGGATGATCTTCACCCTGTTTGGCCAGATATTCAGCCAGCATACTTCCCAAGGTGCGGCCTACGCTGGCAACTTCCAGCGAGTGGGTAAGTCGGTTGTGCACAAAAATGCTTCCCGGCAGCGGAAACACCTGGGTTTTGTTTTGCATGCGGCGAAACGGAGAAGAGAAGATAATCCGGTCGTAGTCGCGTTGAAACTGCGTACGGTTATATTTGTCATTCTCATCGGTTGGTGGCAGCGATCCCAATCGCCGGGTCGATATCAGTTTGTTCCAGTTCATCATCATTCGTTCTTTTCGGTCGATCTAATAAATATCGACGTGAAATTGATTCAATTCTTTATCGAGTTTGCGGGCTCCCGGGCATACTTTTTCAAGTAATTTCCAAAAGCCGGGACCATGGTTTTTCTCCACGGTGTGAGCAAGCTCATGCAAGATCACATAGTCGATCAGCCGTTCGGGAAGGCGCATCAGATGCAAATTAAAGTTGATATTATTGGTTGATGAGCAACTTCCCCAGCGACTTTTTACATGTTTTACAAACACGTTTTCAAAGTCAAATTTATGTAACCTTGCTAATTCTGCAGTTCGCGCCGGAAGAAAGGTTTTACCTTCCTGTCGCATAACCTGTATCAGCGCATTCCGTATAAACTGTTGAATTTCGGGGTGTTCGTGGCTCGTATTTGTCGGAATATTAATTTGAATGATTCCTTTGCCAACCATCCCTGAAACTCGATTGCGTTCAACAGGAATTATTTTTAATTCGTGAAACTTTGTTTTAAAACAGCTTGACGGACTGAAGATAGTTAAACCAGCTTTAATATCTTGTTGTTGTCTAAGTATCCAATCGACTTTAGATTTGACAAAGTCAAGTGCTTTTTGTTCGGACGCTAAAAGAGGCATCGAGACCTGAACTTTTCCGTCGGCTTTAACGCGAAGACGAATTCTCCGGGATCGAGCGTTCTTTAAAATCTGAACTTTGCCGATAGGGTCGAGATGGAAATAGTTGTCAGCTGTCATGATAGGTAATCTGTTGACGAAGATAAGCAATCCCGTAAAATCTGAGATATGGAACCAAAAAATGCAATTGAAGTTTTCGGAACAATTAGGAAGCAAGAAACTGTTCTGACGATTGATGATAAAGTTCAAACCGGAACTTTGGTTTTTGAAGCGCTTGAGCCATTTCCGGGCTACTATCACGAAACACCCTTCGGGACCACTCCTATCTACATGTATTTGGCGTTGCAAGAACAATATCCGTTAATTGATATTATCCGGGCTACCCAAAAGGTAGAAAAAATCTTTAAAGAGAAATTTGATGCCGGCAAAGGTTTTATTCATTTTGTCGATACGTCGTACAACGTACTTCGTGTTCGTCACTTAAATCGCTATGATTTGATTGGTGATTTGCAGCAGGCGTACAACGATCAGGGAATTCATTTCATGATGAAAACTAAGAGAGGTTTTGAAGGGGTAGCACAAATCAAGGTGGTGAAATTTTTCAACCTGACGCCGATTAATGGAGACATCTATTTGGATAATAAAGAAGAAAATCACGCTTATATTGAGCTCCCGAAAGAATTAAATTGGGATGACTTCAATGCGCTGACGAATCGGGTGAAGTATAACTGGGAGGAGAGCAAGTTTGATGCTGCAGTTGGGGCATTTATGCACAACGGTCAGCTGCACGAGTTTGTGCGGATTTACTCCAGTAAGCTCAATCTGGAATATTTACAGGGGTTAAGAAAGCTGTATCTTGAGAAAATGAAATAAGTTGTTTATTTTTTGACATAGTGCTAAAAAAAGATGTCAGTCACGGAATGAGACTGGCATCTTTTGTGTTTTGATACTTTAAGATTGCAGCTATCTATTGAATAGTTTGAATTGCCTTTTCAATGCGGCTGATGGTTTCATCTTTACCGATCAACTCAAAAATATCGAATAAGTCAACACCTTGGGCACTACCAACTAGTGTTAATCGAATTGGGGCCATAACAACGCCAAATCCCCAGCCTTTTTCATTCATAAATGCCGAGAACTGCTCTTTAACGGGAGTGGCTTCCCAAGTTTCGATCGTTTTTAACATTTCCGCGATTTCTGTCAGCATGCCAGGAGTTTCTGCCTTCCATTTTTTGCTGACAAACTTCTCCTCGTAGCTTTCAGGAGCCTGGAAGAAGTAATCTCCTTGTGTCCATAAATCATGTGCAAATTCGCAGCGTTCCTTAATCAGGGCAACAACACTTACTACTTTTGTGTCGTCGGCAGTGATCCCCTTTTCTGCAAGGATTGGTTTGAACAGTTCGGCAAGTTCTTCATCCGACTTTTGTTGTAAATAATGACGGTTGAACCATTTTGCCTTTTCCGGGTCGAAACGGGCACCCGATTTCACAACACGTTCCAGGCTAAAGCTTTCGATCAGTTCGTCCATGTTGAAGAATTCCTGTTCCGTTCCGGCATTCCAGCCTAATAGCGCCAATAAGTTTACAAAAGCTTCAGGGAAATAGCCATCCTCGCGGTAACCGCGGGAAAGCTCACCACTTTCCGGATCTTTCCATAACAGCGGGAATACCGGGAAGCCCATTTTGTCGCCGTCGCGCTTGCTAAGTTTTCCTTTTCCGGTTGGTTTTAAAATCAGCGGTAAGTGTGCAAATTGCGGACGCACTGTCCAGCCTAATGCTTCGTACAGTAACACGTGTAGCGGCATTGATGGCAACCACTCTTCACCACGAATAACGTGTGAAATTTTCATTAGGTGGTCATCAACAACGTTTGCCAGGTGATAAGTTGGCATCCCGTCGGCTTTAAAAAGCACTTTATCGTCTAACTGGTTCGTATTGAATTTCACCTCACCACGAATCAGGTCTTTTTCGATTACATCAACATTTTCGGGCATCTTGAAACGGATAACCCAGGCATCGCCGTTGGCAATCTTTTGCTGAACCTCTTCGCCCGACAAAGTCAGCGAGTTGTTAAGCTTGTTGCGTGTATGCAGGTCGTACGAGAAAACAGTTTTGTTTTCTTCTGCTTCCTTACGCAATGCGTCCAGTTCTTCCGGAGTGTCGAATGCGTAGTAAGCATTACCGCTTTCAACCAGTTGGTCGGCATATTGACGGTAAATAGCTTTGCGCTCACTTTGACGGTAAGGTCCGTATTCGCCACCAAAACCAAGACCCTCGTCGGGCACCAGGCCACACCATTTCAACGACTCGATGATGTAGGCTTCGGCTCCGGGAACATATCTTGTTTGATCGGTATCCTCAATACGAAGTAAAAAGTCACCGCCTAATTTCTTAGCAAATAAATAGTTGAACAAGGCTGTGCGAACACCGCCCATGTGTAATGGTCCGGTTGGACTAGGTGCAATTCAAATTTTGGCGCAAAGATAGGGATTTTTAAAACGGTCAAAAGCAGTTTCCAAAAAACTGATAGCATGCTGATTTTTTGGAATTTTAATGGAAGACTAGCCATTTGAGGATTTATGTTGTCTTACACGAAATATGAGAAAGAAATTGTAATGATTTGAAGTTATTCATACTTATTGTCTTGTGATTTAAAACAGTTCTAAACGTATAGAGCCTGTTTTGTTGCTAATTAAGATTAACTTTGACGTCTTTGGACACTAAAATTGAAAGTATAGGATGAAGAAATTATTTCTAGCGGTAGTCGCTTTCGCACTTTTACAGGTGACTGCTCGCGCAGATGAGGGGATGTGGCTGCCGGCCTTGATTCAGAAACTGAACATCGTCGACATGCAAAAAATGGGATGTGAATTAAGCGCAGATGATATTTACAGCATTAACAATTCGAGCCTGAAAGATGCTGTTGTTGCATTGGATCATGGCTCATGTACTGCTGAGTTGGTGTCAGCGAAAGGTTTATTGCTGACGAACCACCATTGTGGTTACGGTGAAATTCAGGAGCACAGCTCGGTAGAACACGACTACCTGAAGGATGGTTTCTGGGCAAGATCAATGGACGAAGAGTTACCAAACCCTGGAAAAACGGTTTCGTTCCTTGTTCGTATTGAAGATGTTACCAGCCGCGTATTGGATGGGGTTACTTCAACAATGACTGATGAAGAAAGAAATGAAAAGATTCAAAAAGCGTCTTTCCAAATTCAGAAAGAAGCGACTGCTGAAACAGATTATGAAGCGCGCGTACAATCGCTTTTCGAGGGCAACCAGTATTTCCTGTTTGTTTACGAAACTTTTCGCGATGTACGTTTAGTTGGCGCTCCTCCTGCATCGATCGGTAAATTTGGTGGCGATACCGACAACTGGATGTGGCCTCGTCATACCGGTGACTTTTCAATTTTCCGTGTGTATTGTAGCCCTGACGGAAAACCAGCAGAATACTCAGAGGATAACGTTCCTTACGAACCTAAACATTTCTTACCGGTTTCGTTGGACGGTGTTGCGGAAGGGGATTTTACAATGGTAATGGGTTACCCTGGACGTACCAATCGATATAAGTCGTCATTTGGAGTAGAATATACCATGAATGTGACTAACCCGGTTCGCATTAATGCACGGTCAGTAAAATTAGCCATTCTGAAAGATTATATGAATTCAAGCCAAAAGGCGAACATTCAATATGCATCCAAATATGCTCGAAGCTCGAACTACTACAAATACAGCATTGGTCAAAACAAAGGCTTGGAGGCTTTGCATGTGGTAGATAAGAAAAAAGCACTTGAAGCAGAATTGACAAATTGGATCAACCAAAGCGAGGAGCGTAAAGAAAAATACGGCGATGCATTAAGCTTGATTGAAGGAGCTTTCAAGGAACAACGCGATGATATCGCTTCGGAATACCTGATGGAAACCATGTTCCGAGGTCCTGAGATTTTTGCATTTGCAATGAACCTGAAAGGTTTGCACGAAGCATTGAAATCGGGTGCCAGTGAAGATCGCATTTCTGCAAATGTTGAGCGGATTAAATCGCGTTTGGATGAGTACTTTAAAGACTATGATGCATTAACAGACGAAAAGGTGGCTGCGGCATTGATCGATGTTTATAAGAAGAATGTTGATCCTACTTTCTACCCTACATTCTTCGCCGATTTGGATAAGAGATATAAAGGTGACGCCAATGTATTTATGGCAGATGTGTTCAAAAAAACCGTTTTGGCAGATCAGGCAATGCTCGAAGCTTTTCTGGAAAAGCCAAGTTTGAAAGTGTTGGATAAAGATCCGGCATTCGTGATTGCAGAAAGCATTTTACGTGAGGCTACGATCCTTAGTGAGTTTGTGAATAGAACATCGGGAGATTTGATGAAAGGTCGCCGTTTGTTTGTGGCAGCGCTAATGGAGATGGAAAAAAGCAGTAAATTATACCCTGATGCCAACAGTACCATGCGTTTAACTTATGGAACCGTTGGCGATTATGTGCCGCGAGATGGCGTTCGCTATAATTACTACACTACTTTGAAAGGGTATATCGAAAAAGAAATCCCGGGTGATGACGAATTTGATGTTCCTTCTCGCTTGAAAGATTTGTATTACGCTAAAGACTTTGGTGATTACGCTGACCAAAACGGGGAGTTGATTACTTGTTTCACCACGAATAACGACATTACCGGTGGTAACTCAGGTAGCCCGGTAATCAATGGTAAAGGAGAGTTAATCGGTCTTGCTTTCGACGGAAACTGGGAAGCAATGAGCGGTGATATCGCTTTTGAACCTGAGTTGCAAAAGTGTATTTGTGTTGATATTCGTTTTGTACTTTGGACAATCGATAAGTTTGCCGGTGCGAAAAACCTGATCGACGAGATGACCTTGGTGAAGACGGGTACAAGACTTGAAAAAGAAATGGCTACATCAGCCAATTAAGTTGACGATATTAAAAACAGCATAAGGTTGCTTCAGGAAAGAAGCAACCTTTTTTTATGCTTAGTGATGAGCTGTTTTCGTATAAATAGCCATATATTTATTCTGGTCAAATAAATTATTACTTCAAATGAAGAAACGGATTCTCCTTTTTGTTGTCCTTTTTGTCTTGATTTTGGGTGGATTCTACCTGAATAAGTTAATGCCGATTATCACAGGTTATGCTGCCAAAAATTTGGCGTCAGGAGTGTTTGTGGCTGGGCGGACTCAGGAGTCGCTGGAAGCAGAAGACCTGAATTTCTCGGTGATAAGGTATACCCGGAATAAGATCGATTTTGCAAAAAAAGAGGTTGTTTCTCGTTTTTTATGGGGAAAGTCGAAAGCCCTTTATATCGATGGTTTTGGTTGTACCCTTGTAGCGGACTATCCGGAGGATGAGATTCGAGGTCGCTTGTATCCGCGAGTGCCTGTTTTGCCGGAAAATCCGGATACAATTGCCTGGCCGATGGGGAATGTTGTCTCCGATTCACTCCCTCCCGGCATTAATCTACCTAAGTTGAATCAGGCTGTATCACAGGTCATGTCGGATACTATTCCGTTTGAAGGTACTTTTGCATTGATGGTTGTTTACAAGGGACAGCCGGTGGCTGAGGTTTACCGCCACGATTTTTCCGAAAAGACACGATTTTTAAGTTGGTCGATGGCTAAAAGTTTTACCAATACACTAATTGGCATCAGGGTGCAGCAAGGAGCTTTGGATATTAATCGGCCGTTGTCGTTCGCCAGCTGGACTGTTGGAAAGCCTAAGATGATCAGTATGAATAACCTCATGCATATGAATTCGGGTTTGGAATGGAATGAGGATTATGGTAGTTTGTCGGATGTGACTATGATGTTGCACAAAGAAGGAGATATGGGTGCTTATGCTTTGGAGCGCGATGCCATTTACCGACCTGATTCGCTTTGGTACTACTCGTCAGGAACTACAAATATTGCTTGTTTAGCGCTAAGGCAAACATTCGCCTCTGATCCTGATTATTGGGCGTTTTCGCGCGAACAGCTTTTCAATAAAATAGGAATGCGTAGCGCTGTTTTTGAGCTTGACGCGTCAGGTACTTTTGTGGGTTCCTCCTACTTATATGCCACCATGCGTGACTATGCAAGATATGCGCTCCTGTATATGAACAATGGGAATTGGCAGGGTGAGCAGATTTTACCGGAAGATTGGGTGAAATACACAACAACCCCGGCGAACGGATCGAATGGGAACTACGGAGCATTCTTTTGGTTGAACCAGCGTGGTGATCAACCGGATGCGCCTGCCGATACTTATATGTGTAAAGGGCATGACGGGCAGTTCATTTTTATCATTCCATCGAAAGACCTGATTGTGATCAGGACAGGCTATTCGAAAAAAGGCGAGTTTGAAACCAACCTGATGCTGAAAGAGATTCTGAAAAGTATTGATTAGTACGCGTCGATTGCGGAAGGTTTAAAAATGAAAAGATGCCCTTGGTTTAATTGCAACCGGGCATCTTTTCGTATTTGTGTATTCAGATTTTAGGCAAATTTGGTTCCTTTTTGCAGCTTCACATCGTTTACAAAATGCCTGATTTGTTGCTCGTCGTCTTTCTTGCATACCAGCAGGATATCTTCAGTCTCAACAACAATGTAACCATCTAAACCTTGCAACACAGCTATCTTGTTTTCCGATATATTCACAATGCTGTTTTGGGTGCCATACATGAAAATGTTTTCGCCCTGTATCACGTTGTTGTTTTCATTTTTTGGTTGCTGAGCATACAATGCTCCCCAGGTTCCTACATCGCTCCATCCAAAATCGGCACACAGAACGTATACGTTATCGGCCTTCTCCATAATCGCGTAGTCAATCGAGGTGTTCTGACATTCAGAGTAAGTCTTGTTGATGAAAAATATTTCGCTGCTGGTGGCGTATTTGTTTTCACCTTTGGTAAAGAAACGTTCGTACATGTCGGGAAGATAAACGGCAAATGCTTCGCTGATTGACTTTACTGACCAGATAAAAATCCCTGAGTTCCAGTAAAATTCCCCACTCTCTACAAATATCTTGGCCATTTCCAGGCTAGGCTTTTCGGTGAAGGTTTTTACTTTATACAAGTGTTCGGTATTATCGTTTTCGATTTTATTTTCAATTTGGATATATCCAAATCCGGTCTCAGGACGGCTGGGCGGAATCCCAAGAGTTAATAAGGCATTGTTTTTCTCCGCAAATTCGATTCCTGTTTTTAATTGAAACAGGAACTCTTCTACATTCAAAATAAGATGGTCTGAAGGAGAAACAATGATGGTGGCATCCTTATTAACAGCTTTAATGCGGTTTGTTGCATAGGCAATACAAGGAGCGGTATTTCTGCGAAGTGGCTCCAGTAAGATTTGATTTTCGGTTAGTTCAGGAAGTTGTTCCAGTACCAAATCCCGATATTCAACATTTGTAACAATAATGAAATTTTCGACCGGACAGATTTTTTTGAAACGATCGAAAGTCATTTGAATGAAAGTTCGACCGGTTCCAAGTATGTCCAGGAATTGCTTAGGCATCGATGTTTTGCTCAAAGGCCAAAATCTGCTCCCAACTCCTCCGGCCATAATTACACAGTACGTATTTCTCATTGGCAAGTGGTTTGTAAATTCGTATCAAAGATATCTATTTCAAAAAGGATTTATAGCTCTTTTTTCGGAATTTCAGAGGTTGGGGTTGCTATCAAGTTGCGAAAAAATGGAAAAAGGTCGATGTTATGGGATAATTTGTACCTTTAGCATGATAACGAAATCGGGTGAAAAATCATTCGCAGCCCCAAATGTACAGCTTGATTTCTGTTTGGGGCGGATGAAAGAAAACGATGGAAAAAGTAATCGAATACTATGCATTTTTTTTATCATGCGGGAAGATATTTTACACTTTTAGCAAAAGTCTTCTCGAAGCCGGAAAGGCATAAAATTTATATAAAGCGGCTATTTTCCGAGATTGACGCATTAGGTGTCAATACGGTAGGGCTGGTTGTGGTGATCTCTATTTTTATGGGTGGAATTATCACGTTGCAGGTTGCTTACAACATGCAAAACCCGTTTTTGCCTTCGTACCTGATAGGTTTGGGGAACCGCGACACGCTGATCCTTGAGTTTTCGTCAACGATATTGGGATTGATTTTAGCAGGTAAGATCGGTTCTAATATTACATCCGAAATTGGAAGTATGCGCGTTACCGAGCAGATTGACTCATTGGAGATTATGGGCGTTAATTCAGCAAGTTATCTAATTTTGCCGAAAATTGTCGCGGTCGTTTTCATCTTTCCGTTTTTATATATTGTCAGTGTTTTCTTCGGATTAATTGGAGGAATGCTGGTTGGCCCGGGTGTTGGTGCAATTACAGCTGCCGAGTATCTGAATGGGGTTCAGTATTTGTTTAACCCTCATTATGTCAGTTTTTCGTTGGTTAAAACCTTTGTATTCGGTTTTTTGGTTTCATCAATTCCTGCTTACTTCGGCTATTTTGTTGAAGGCGGAGCTTTCGAAGTTGGTGCCGCCAGTACAAAGGCTGTGGTTACAACTAACATTTTGATTTTGATCTGGGACTTAATTCTAACACAACTTATAATGTAATGATTAGAGTCGAAAATTTAATCAAGTCGTTCGAGGGGAAAACCGTGCTTAAAGGGATAACCACCGAATTTCAGAAAGGACAAACCAATCTGATTATTGGGCGGAGTGGTTCCGGTAAAACGGTTTTGTTGAAGTCGATCGTTGGCTTACATGAAGTTGACCAAGGATCGATTTATTACGATGACCGCGATTTTACCCGGATGAAAATGAAAGAACGCAAGCTTTTGCGTCAGGAGATGGGCATGGTTTTTCAAGGCGGAGCTTTGTTCGATTCGCTTACAGTAGAGGAAAATGTACGTTTCCCAATGGATATGTTCACTAACCAAACTGCCAAGGAAAAAGAAACGCGTGTTGCTTACTGTCTTGATCGTGTTAACATCAAACAGGAGGCTTTTCAGCTTTCACCTGCCGAAATATCGGGAGGTATGCAAAAGCGCGTTGCTATTGCACGTGCTATCGTGTTAAATCCGAAATATTTGTTCTGTGACGAACCCAACTCTGGTCTAGATCCGGAAACTTCGTTGGTAATCGACAGCCTGATCCACGACCTGACTGTCGATTTGAATATGACGACTATTATTAACACGCACGACATGAACTCGGTGATGGAGATCGGTGATAAAATTCTGTTTATCTCCGAAGGTGAAATGGGCTGGATTGGCAACAAATCCGAGATTCTTTATGCAGAGAATAAGAAACTTGAAGAATTTGTTTTTGCCAATCGGCAGTACAAAGAAATGCGTGATGCCCGGATCGGAAAAGAGTCTTAGCTTTTGGGTGAAAGCGTAATTACCGGAACAATCATCTCTTCCATTGAAATACCACCATGTTGGAAGGTATCGCGGTAATACTGCACGTAATAGTTAAAGTTGTTTGGGTAAGCCAGAAAATCATCGTTGCAGGCAAAAATGAATTTTGAGCTTACATTTCGTCCAGGCAGAAAGGCTTTCTCAGGCTGCGAAATTTCAAATACTTCTTTCGGATTATAATTCAGATTGCGTCCCAGCTTGTAACGAAGGTTAGTTACCGTTTCACGGTCACCAACAACCTTAAGTGCATTATTCACGCGTACGGTACCGTGATCGGTTGTAATCACCACTTTGACCCGATTTTCCGAAAGACTTTTCAGCAGTTCCAACAGAAATGAATGGTTAAACCAACTTAGGGTGAGTGAGCGGTAAGCTTTTTCGTCTGAGGCCAGTTCGCGCATCAACTCTATTTCGGTACGGGCATGCGAAATCATATCTACAAAATTGAACACCATTACCGAAAGGTTATTTTGCAGAATGTTGTTCAGGGTATCTTGGAATTTCTTGCCGGTCTTTAAGCTTCCTACTTTGTCGAAATATAGCTTTTCGTTTCGTCCCAAACGTTTCATTTGCTCTTGCAGCAGTTCTTTTTCATGCACGTTTTTATGGCCTTCATTGTCATCGTCTTCCCAATAATTGGGATAGATACGGGCAATTTCAGAAGGCATGAGTCCTGCAAAAATAGCATTTCGGGCATACATGGTTGCAGTTGGTAAAATACTGTAGTAAAGCTCTTCTTCTTCGGTCAGGAAGTATTGATTAATCACCTTACTAAGTACCCTGAATTGGTCGTAACGCAAGTTATCAATCACCAAAACAAATACCCGCTCGGTCTTATTGAGCAAAGGAAAAATCTTGTGCCGGAAGAGGTCGGGGGAAAGCATTGGCCTGTCTTTCTGGTCCTTCTCAAACCAGCTTAGGTAGTTGCTTTTAATATAACGCGCAAAGTTGTTGTTAGCTTCGGATTTTTGCATTTGCAAAATTTCATCCATGGCTGAATCCTGCGAAGCACTTAGCTCAAGCTCCCAGAAAACGAGCTTGCGGTAAACTTCTTTCCAATCTTCGTGGTTGAGTCGCTCGTTGAGTCGCATCCCGATTTTTCCAAATTCACTCTGATAGTCTGAGGTGGTTTTTCGGGTCACCAGTTCATTCTGATCGACGTTCTTTTTGATCGAAAGCAAAATCTGTTTCGGATTTACCGGCTTAATCAGGTAATCGGCAATCTTAGAGCCAATGGCCTGATCCATGATATCTTCTTCCTCGCTCTTGGTGATCATCACTACCGGAACGTTAGGCTCCAGGTTTTTAATTTCCGTCAGGGTTTGGAGGCCTGTTAGGCCGGGCATATTTTCATCCAGAAAGATAATATCGAAATGATTGTCGCGAACCAGGTCAATAGCGTCTGAGCCATTGCTGGAAGTGGATACCTCGTAACCTTTTTGTTCTAGAAATATGATGTGTGGACGCAATAGATCGATTTCGTCGTCGGTCCATAAAATTCGGATTGTCTTCATACTTTTTTACTTTCAATGATGCCTTTTCGGAGCTATTTGATTTGCGCCTCAGGCTGGTTTCTATATGTATCCCTTTACCACATTCCGAATAATTACGCATCGAAAAAACGTTTGCCAGCTTGTACCGGCGGTTTTCTATTAACGCTAATAATAGCGAAATTATACGAAGCAATCAGGCTTCTTAACAAAGATTAACCTTACTTTGAGAGGTAAGTGGCTTTGTAAAAAGTCATATAATCGCTAAGGTTTTTATGGTCAAGTAACTGATCGAAGTTGTTTTTCGAAATGATAAAATTGCGGTAATCCAATTGTCCCAGTGGACCGTAAACATTTTGGTCGCGCACCAATGCCTTCAGGTAATTCATCGCATCGACATTATTTGTAAACGGATAAACGCGTACCATGAGTTGTCCTTCGGTATAGACTTGTGATTCGATTTTTAGTTTTCCTTCCGGATCTGCCTGATTGTTGTGCTCCTCAATCGCATCCATTAATTTTTCCTGATCGACACCTTGCATGGGAACAAGAAGGATGAAATTGTGTTCGCTGTTTAGCTCTGCCTTAAACAGGCTTGGCTCTGTATCCGGTTTTGGTGACGGTGTTACTTCAGTCGGCGTCGGCGTAGATTGCGTTTCTGTCGCGGCTTCAGTTGACAGCGCTTTACCGCTGATATAGTATTCGCGGAAGAAATCCATGTATTCGTCAACATTGTGACTTCCGGAAAGTGTTTGCAGGTTTGTATTGCTGATGATAAAGTTCCGATAGCTGCGGTCTCCCAAAGCGTCGAAAAGGGAGCGGTTGGTAATGACACGGCGGAAGTAGCTCATCGCCTGCGATGCATCGTTGATTGGTGAAACAACCAGTAATTGATAATCGCCAAAGGCTTTTTCATCGATCTTCAGTTTAAGATCGTTAAATTCATCACG
>QKCF01000188.1 GCA_003246935.1 Sunxiuqinia sp.
TTGATTGGTGAATGTGCAATAGTACCGTCAAAAAACTATTCGATCGCTTCTTGTTCAATTAAAACAACGAAAGGGGATCATGCGCTTTACCTTGTTTTCCGGGGCGATGGGGAGGATCTGTTTGATGTTGACTGGTTTTGCTTTCAGTAGTGGAGTATATTACCTATTTCTTGACCAAAAAAGAAAGATGAAACTGGCATCCAGAATAAAACAAAATAGTGTTGAATTTGATTTCAAACCAGAAAACGTCGGCTTCTCTGTCGCTCCTAATTTGAAAGTTGACGTTAGTCAGAATAATAAAATAATGCCTCGAAGTTCGTCATTTCGAAGCATTATTCTATTTATTATTTAGCTCTATACAAATATGCCGAAAAATTAATATCCGGGATTTTGAACTAAAACGCCTTCTGATAAATCGATTTGGGTTTTTGGAAGTGGCATTAATTCATGAATGCCAGACTGAAATCCTAAAGGTCCCAATATCTCTGCAGCCCTACCTGTCCGGATCAGATCGTGATACCTTAATCCTTCTCCTACCATTTCGAGGCGCCGTTCGAGATAGATGGCATCGCGCAGTTCGTTTCCTCTAAGTGTCGTTGGTAAATCTGGTACAACCGTTTCGGGTTCTGAACCTCTTGCGCGTCGCCGTACCTTATTTACATAGTCTACGGCAATTTCGGGCTCTGTCTGATAAACTGCTTCCGCGTACATCAGGTATGCATCGGCCAATCGAAGGATCCGAATGTTTATATCGCTATTGTTTAATCCTCCAATCGATGGCCTGCTATAATTACTATAGGGAGCCCAGGCATATTTTCTGTTGTAATATCCTGTTTCGTAAAGATTATCTTCAGGAGTCTTGTTGGCGCTGTATATATACGCATCCAGACGCGGATCATTGGGTTCATAAGCATCAACTACACCTTCTTTTATCTGTGAAAACCCGAATCCGTTATCGGCTTTCGTTCTTGGCATCATCATTCTGGGAGCCTGCGTTCCTAATCTACTTGAATTCGATGAAAAATTTATCTCAAAAATAGATCCACTGCCCCACTCACCGTCAGGCTGAAAAATGAAATTCAATTCAGCCAAAGCATAGGGCAACTGAAACAATTGGTCTCCGTAGTTCTTCACTTCCCCCATTTTATTTTGATATAGCATGATCCGCATCATCAGGCCCAAAGCAGCTCCTTTATCGGCATGACCGGCAATACTACTTTTTGCAAACCTTGAGGGTAAATCGGTAATAGCTGCCTTTAAATCGGCTTCAATAAAAGCGTAGGTATCTTCCTTCGAAGCCCTGGGAATGTTAACCTCTTCAAGGCTTACGGGTTTATCGTACAAAGGCACGCCGCCAAACATATTGACCAAATAGAAATAGTAATACGCGCGAAGGAAGTGAGCCTCGGCTATGATTTCCTTCTTCCGGTCTTCATCTTCAAAGTCGATCGATGGAACTTTTTCCAAGATTAAATTGGCGTACAAAATCCCTTTATAGTGCATTTGCCAACGGGTTCCCCAATAGGCATTTGTTGACAACAATTTGTAGCTCTGTTTCTGAAGTAAAGCTTCCTGATCAAATTGACCCAGTCCGCCTTTTAATATATCGTCTGTTCCAGTATCTGCCAGAAACAAGTCACTTGACCATACTTTCCCCCATATTGAGTACGATTCCTGCATTGGTGCATAGGCAGCAGACAAGGCTTGTTCTGCATCCTCGGGTGTTTTGTAAAAGCTTTGTATAACCGGAACCCCGAAGGTTCCTACATCCAGGTAATCATCACAGGCAACAAAAGTTAAGGTAGCAGTCAGGAGAAGAAAAATGGTTATACTTTTAAGTGTTTTATTTCGTTTCATAGTTTTTCATATTAAAATTTAATATTCAAGCCTAAAGAATAAGTTCTTGCCGTTGGATATCGTCCTTCGTCAATACCTATTGCTGTAACTCCCCTGGTAGGATCAATGCCCAATTCGGGATCCAACCCATCGTATTTGGTAATGGTAAATAAGTTTTGTGCTGCCATGTAAAAACGGAGGTCACTGATGAAAGTTCCGTTTAACATGCGGTCAGGCAATGAGTAACCCAATTGAATGTTTTTTAGTCGCAGGTAGGAACCGTCCTTGATAAACCTGGTTGACTGAAGGGTATTGATGGCCTGATTTTCATGGGTTACCCGTGGTACAGTGTTAGACGTGCCCTCTCCTGTCCATCGGTCCAACATCTCAACGCGGAAGTTACTTATTGTGCTACCCATTAAATTTGTGACCGTGGCATCAAAGATGTCGTTTCCATGAGTTCCCTGAAAAAACGCGGTAAAGTCAAACTGTTTGTACTGCATTTCAATATTAAAGCCAAAGGTTACATCTGGAAACGGGGAACCAATTATTGTCATATCATTATTGTTGATAACTCCATCGGGTTTGCCTTCCGGTCCGCTTATGTCCGCATATTTAACATCACCCGGTTCTGTTCCGGCTATGTGCGGGTAACTATCAATCTCTCCTTGGTTTTGGAAGATCCCAATGGCTTCGTAGCCATAGAATGAACCGATTGGATGTCCGGCTTTAGTTATGCTATAGTTCTGCAATCCGCCAGATCCCGACCCAGCAAAAATGGCTCCATCTCCCGAGGCTAATCTGATGACTTTATTTTCCACAAACGAGACATTACCGCCAACATTGAAGAAGAAATCATTTATTCGCTTTTGATAATTTAGGGTAAACTCCAAACCATTGTTTTCGATATCGCCCACATTGGTATAAGGATTATTCTCATAACCAAGGCTTAGCAATACCGGAGTTTCCAAAAGCATGTCGGTCGTTTCTCTGGTATAGTAATCCACAGAAAGAACCAGGGAACTCTTCAAAAAGGACAAATCGACTCCAATGTTCTTTGTCACCGTAGTTTCCCACTTCAGATCAGGATTACCATAGCGCAAAGGAGCCACTCCCAGCGATGTTTCATCATTTGCAAACACGGTATTTGTTCCAATATTTAGTATGTTATAGGTTGCTGTTGCCGGAATATTTTGATTTCCGGTCTCACCCCAGCCCAGACGAACTTTCATCTGATTGATAATGCTTGAACTATAAAAACTTTCATTGTGAACATTCCAGCCTAGTGCCAGCGACGGAAATGTAGCCCAACGGTTATTGGACCCAAAGCTCGACGATCCATCTATCCTATAGGTACCGGTAAACAGATATCTGTCGGATAGATTGTAGTTTATTCGCCCGAAAAACGAAGACAGCCTAGACTTGGAAATTGTTCCGTCATTGGTTGCTGTGTACACGGCTCCAGCTCCCAATGTAGGTGTTTCAACACTTTCCGGAATCTCATTCCGCTCCGCAACTACGTTGTTAAAATTCATTTCTTGGATCTCTTGCCCCAACATGGCATTTAAACTGTGTTTTCCGGCAATATCGACATTATAGTTAAGCGTATTGGATAACACCATGACCCTGTTTTCATAACGGCGCAAATTATACGTAGTTACATCTGAATTGAAAGCCGGGGACACGTTATGCTTAGGCGTATAATTGTCATCTTTCCGGTTGTTGACCTCCAGCCCGTAGTTTGATTTAAACTTTAGGCCCTCGACAATATCCAGTTCTAAAAATAAATTCCCCATAAAACTTTCACGAATTGCTTCTGACGTTCTGTATTTAACAACTCCCATCGGATTTCCCGTGAATGAATTGTATTTCGATGATCCCAATGAACCGTCTGGTTTGTATATTGGTGAAACAGGGTCTGAAATATAACCGATGAAGGCAGCTCTTGATTCAGAGTTACCATATTCGGGTATGCTGTTGGTTGTTGCGTTGGAATACAGCAAATTATGACCTATCTTGACCTGAGGCATTATTTGATAGGTATTATTGACCCTAAAATTGATCCTCCGATACGAAGACTCCTTGATAATACCGTCTTGATCGGTAAAACCACCAGATATATAGTAAGTTGAGTTGTCGCTTCCTCCTGAAATAGACAACTGATGGTTTTGTATCGTGGCACTTTGATAAATCAAATCTTTCCAATTATAACTTTGGAGCGAGGAAGGGTTGGCCAGTTCTTGGTTCAGGGGAATTCCGTCGTTTTCACTGGCTTCGTTATACAAAGTAGCCCATTGTTCGGCATTTAGCACATCTAAATTGTCTATGCGCTTTTGTGTACCAACATAAGCTTTGTAATCAATAACCGGGATCCCCTTTTTCCCTGACTTAGTGGTAATCAAGATAACGCCATTGGCCGCTCGCGATCCATAGATTGCTGTGGCTGATGCATCTTTTAAAACTTCAACATTTTCTGCATCCTCCATGTTGATGTGCGAAATATCGTTTATCGGCACCCCGTCAACAATGTATAAAGGATCAGCATTGCCCACGGTTCCGATCCCCCTGATTCTAACGTTTGGCGTTGCACCCGGCGCCCCGGTAGTCTTGGTAACGGTGACACCTGCCGCCCGACCTTGTATGGCCTGGGCAATAGACGTTTGTTGGGTCTTTGTAAGTTCTTCGGTATCAACGGAGGCAACGGATCCGGTTAAGTCGCTTTTTCTCATGGTACCATAACCAATTGCCACGACTTCTTCGAGTCCTATTGATTCCTCAGTCATTGTAACGTCAATTACCGACTTACCATCGGTTGAGATTTCAACCTGTTTCATTCCAACAAATGAAAAAATCAGAACACTACCCGGACTGATGTTACCGACTGTGAAATTCCCGTTTTCATCTGTAATTGTTCCTCTTGTAGTGCCTTTAACGACGACAGTCACCCCAGGCAAAGACTCTCCGGATGTAGCAGTCACCTTTCCGGAAATAGTTCTCTGCTGCTGAACCGTATTATCGATCATCTCATTTGATAAAACAATCTGCCGATCTACTATCGAATATCGAATATTCGTATTCTCTAGGACCTTTTCCAATATTCCAGCAATCGTTTGACTTTGGATATCAACATTAATAACCTGCTCTACGTCAACGAGGTCTCGATTATAAATGAAAAAGTAGTTTGTTTGATCTTCAATAGTGCCAAGCACCGTTTCCAAACGCTGGTTTTCCTGCTTTATTGAAAATCGATTCCCCTGCGAATAAGAGTTGACGGCCACTACTTGCGTAAGGCCCAACAAAAAACAAAAGAGAGTTAATTTTGTCATTCTCACTAAATTTTTAAAGGTGCGTGTACTTTCTGGTACAGGAAGAACACCACCACCTTTGTTTAGATTTTTTTTCATAAATTTACGTTTTTGAGTGAATAAATTAAACATTTCGCTCTATGTGCAAATGATACAGGAAGGTGCTGCGAACACTTTCCTGTTTTGCGTTTTACTGTAGTTCTTTAGTTTTTTAGTTTTACGGTTACAAGTTTCTTCTTCAATGCCCCTTTCAGGTCAAACTCCTCATCTTCAATCGTATAGACAATTGGAGTTGATAAGGCTAGTAGATGGAGCACACTCTCCAACGGCTCATTATGGAAAGTAGCTCTTAGACGATAAGCTTTGAGCTGTTCATTTTCAATAGTTACATCAACATTGTACCAATGTTCAATCTTTCTAACTGCAGTTTCAAAAGGCTCATTATCAATCACCAAATATCCATCAACCCAAGATAAATATTGTTTCAGGTCAACCTTATTTTGCTTAACAGTTCTATTGACTGAATCATAAGAAATTTTTTCCTCTGGCTTTAAAACCGCTGAAAAATGATTCGATTTACCAACGACTTCAACTTTCCCCTCTTTTAGTACTACCTCAGACAAGCCATCTTCTGCATATGCTGAGACATTGAATTTTGTGCCCAAAACTTTTACATCCATATCTTTTAACGCAACCGTAAATTCAGAATCCTTACGGTGAACAACATTAAAATAGGCTTCTCCTTGCAGTTTTACTTTACGGTGATTTTTAAAAGAACTTGGATATTGCAAAGTTGACCCGCTATTCAGCCATCCCTTTGTTCCATCCGGAAGCTGGAATTCGCTTTTTGTCCCCCGAGGTACTTCTATTTTTACCCAGTTTTCAGCGAACTGTGCATTTGGATTGCCAATAAGGTATATCGAAAGGCTAACTGCCACTATTGGAATTAGAACTGCCGCAATGTTTCGATAAATATTCCAGACTAACATTCGCCTTATGGCTTTTTTCTTCTTAAGGACAACTTGTTTCATGATCCTGTTGAAAATAGTTTCCTTTCCGGGGAATGAACCTTCTTCATATAGAGAATCCCATTCATTCAATAATTTCCTCTTTGCTAAATCATCTTCATCTGAATTCAACCAGTTTTTAACTTTCAAATAATCATTATAAGAGTATTTGTTAGTGCGATACTTTTCGAGGATTCTATGGTCAATACTGTTCTCCATCAATAGGTTCAGGTTTGCTTTCACTAGTATTATCTGCAAACCATTAAAATCCCTAGTGTAAAAATGATTTTTTTTTATTTTTTATCCCCCGACAACTCGTCCACAAAAACAAACCTCCTGAAGACTAACCTTTTAAACACGAGCATTTAATAAGCTCTCCCTTTTGTTTGAAAAGACTAATTAACAAAGAGGAAAAGGAACAAAAGGCCTTTGTCTTTTAGTTTTTGAAACTCTACCTTTAAAAAGTGATTGGCTTCTGCCAAATGATATTCGACCGTCTTCTCTGTAATTTGTAATGCCCTGGCTATTTCCTTTTGTGATTTTCCCTCGATCTTTTTTCTTACAAAAACCGACTTTCTTTTTTCTGGCATTAACTCAATCAATGAATCCAACAATTCAACCAAATCGTGGTAATCCGGCCGATCATCAAAAGTATCCTTAGCCTCTGCTAAATCGAAAAGAATTTGATGACTCAACTCTTGCTTTTGAGCCAACAAATTGAAATGCTTTCTGACTGCATTTAATGTAATTGCAAACAGGTAGCTGCGGAAGGATTTGTCTGTATTTATCTTCGCTCTCTTTTCCCATATTTTTACAAAAACTTCCTGTACAATATCAGCTGCAACATCTTTTGATTTCAAATAAGTTAAAGCGAAATTGTAGAGCTGAGTACTATAATGATCGTATAACACCTTGAATGCGATGTGATCTCCCATTTTTACACGTATCAACATTTCCAAATCTATTTCTCTCATTATTCTTGCAGGTATTTAAGTTCATCGTGAAACAAAACCATGGAACAAATTTTTTCGAACATCATCAAACCAGTAAATTAGATTTAGAAAAGCAAACTGGTAATTCGTTTTTGAAACTTATTTGATAAAAGGATCAATAGTGATACCATATCTGCAAACTTTCAATAATACAATTATCATAGGTTCTGTTAGTATTATTTTATCGAATGATTTGAAAATACAAATTTCCCTCTCTTATTCTTGATTTATGATTCGGTTTAAAAGTAGTAAACCGGAGTGAATCGGACCACCCCTATTTTGTTTCAAAAAGCAGGGTGCTTTTGAAATCACCTACATCTGTTACTACTACGAGAGCCATTTGGCCCCTTATTGTTTTTAGCCGAAGAAAACCAGAAAGTAGTTGACATCGTTGTTGCCGCAGCTTTCACACGGCATTCGTAATACCCCAAAAAGGTTGGCTTTTTTGATACCACTGCGCCGCATTTCACATTAAATGTCTGTGAACCGATAACAGTATCCTTTCCCATTTTTTCGCCCCTGATTTGTAAGAAACCGTCCTTAACCGAGATTTGTGAAGGCATAAACAAGCCCGGCTCACGGCCTTTCCAGGTGGGGTGATGATCCAACCATTTTGCTGTATCGAGCGACATTCCGTTAAACTCATCCGAAAAATCGGGATTTAGCACCCAACGCTTTCCGAGCGGTGGTTTGGGAGGCTCTGCAAACGATAAAATGCAAATACACAAGAATAACAAAGGCAAAAAGCTTTTTTTCATAATCGTATCGTATTTCTACTATTTTTTTAATTTCTATTTCAGGCGTCCTATCTGTTATTAATCCGCATCAGGTTAGAGGAAAAAGAGCAGATTTATGGTTCTACTCGACTCACAAACCTGCTCTTCTCTACTTCTTTATTTATTCAATCTTTTAGTTTCAACTTATAGTCGTGTGCCCCGGGCGAAAAATTACTCCGGTAAACTTTAGTCCCGTCAGCCTTGGGTCCCCAGCCAACTTCAACCCGGTTATCGCCCATAACAATATTGAGTAGCTTCTCCTTCATTGTCTGTGCGATCTTCCGGTATTTTGGGTCGAAAGCCAGGTTATTCACTTCATGCGGATCTTCCGTGAAATGGTATAGAGCCGGGTCCAATTCTTCGTATGAAGCATTCATCGCCCAGTCCATATTCTTGCCCCGGTTTTTGTCTGGTCTGGTTTGCATGGAGAAAACATACTCTTTTGTACGGATAAAAGCTCGGGGGCCGGTAACAGCGTGGCTTTCACCAATAACATAATCCCGGATAGGGGCTTTACCCGCAACAACGTCTTCGAGGCTCATACCGTCCAAGTAGTCAAACTTTTTATCCTTTAGGTTTGCCCCACCAGCAGCCAATGCGGTTGGAGCAATGTCCACAAATTCGGTAAAATCCGTAACCACTTTGCCAGCCGGGAATTTCTTTTTGTCGGATGAAACTACGACAATCGGGTTATGGGCATCTACTTCCCACGGAGTAAATTTCGATACCGCGCCATGGTTGTTCAATTTCCAACCATGATCGCCATGAACGTATACAATCATCCATTCCTGCTTGTGCTTTTCGCTGTAGTCGATAAATGCATCAACTGCCACACCAACCAAGCTGTCTCCGTATGCACAAAATGCATAGTAGTCTTGTACAAATGCTTGTTTTTCCTCATCGGTATAATGATCCGAGAACCCTTCAGTCAGCTGTTTCTTTAACTGGGCCGGCATTTTTTCGAGCTCTTTCTTGTCGAACACCGGTACCTTATACTGATGCTTTTGGAAGCGATCGCGATAGTTGGCCGGAGGCAACACCGGGGTATGCGGAAAATCGAAGCCCAGGTGACAAAACAACGGTTTTGAAGTATCGATGCCCTTAACGGTCTGAGAACCTATCGTGTAAGTAGCTTCTTCATTATTTAAATAATCTTTTAATACCGATGCATAATACCCATCGCGTGTTTTACCCGCCGACCGGGAACTGACACCCGAAAGGATCATTCCATCAAAATCGGATTCCGGCTTGTTCTTTTTATGATGTCGGAGAAGATCGTATTTCTCCATTGTTTTACGTGCCGTACCCGCATACTCAAGATACTGTTTCTCCAACTCTTCCGAAGCGAATTCGAACGTACCGTCATCGTTCACAAAGAAGTCCATTTGGACGGGCTTTTCGAGCTTTTTACCGTCGACCTCTGAAAAGAAATCTTTTCCCCATCCGGTAAACCCATCTTTAT
>QKCF01000045.1 GCA_003246935.1 Sunxiuqinia sp.
AATCTTTCGCAATGGCTCGTTAAAGGGGACTATTTAATACCGAATGACGACGGGATTTTGCTGGCGGTTAATTTGGCTAAAAACTTAGGGGTGCAAGTCAACGACACGCTCATACTGCTGAGCCAGGGATATCATGGATCAACTGCCGCAGCTCTGTTCCCGGTTAGGGGAATCCTGAAGTTCCCCTCACCTACCATGAACAACATGGGTGGTTATATCGATCTTAAAACGGCACAAAACTTCTTTTCTATTCCCAACCAATACAGCTCTTTGGTTTTAATGGTCAACGATTATTCGGACGTCAATAAACAGACACATATCCTTCGAAATAATTTCGGAAACAAATACGAGATAATGACCTGGGACGAAATGGATCCTCTCACAAAAAACATGATCGATGCCGATCGTTCCAGTGCTTATATTACCAAAGGAATTCTTTATACCCTTGTTGGCTTTGGCATATTCGGCACCGTAATTATGATGATGGCTGAGCGATTGGTATGCAAAAAAGCAGGTTAAGCTTTATTCTATTCTTCGAGATTGCCCTGATAGGTATTATTGGTGTATTAGTCGGCTTTGCATTTAGCCTACCCTTCATCTCGTACTTTGTTTACCATCCTATTCCGCTAACCGGCGAATCGGCCAAAGCCTATGAGGAATTTGGATTCGAGCCTGCCATGTACTTTTCAGCTCAATGGTTCATCTTTGCCCGTCAGGTACTCATTATCTTCATACTTACCTTACTGGTATTTTGCTACCCATTGATTAAGACATTCCGAATGAAATTGACCAAAGCACTGCGCACCTAACTTTAAAATTCCAAAACCATGATACTTGCAATTGCTTGGAGAAACATATGGAGAAACAAAACACGAAGTTTGGTGATCCTCATCGCCTTAACACTAGGCTTAGCATCGGGCATTTTCTATATGGCTTTCTATAAAGGAATGATCGACCAACGCATTAACTCAGCCATCAAAACGGAAGCTTCACATATTCAAATACATCACAAACAATATTTGGAAAACCCGGATAAAAAGCTAGTGATAAGCCATACCGACTCGATTATCAACATTATCGAAAACGAAACAGAAGTTGAAGCGGTCTGTAGTCGAACAATTATCAATAGCATGATCCAATCAGCCGCAACCGGCTCGGGTGTGAAGATAACGGGAATCAATCCGCAGGAAGAAGCTCGGGTAACAAACCTCCATTCAAAATTGATTGAAGGTGACTACTTTGAAACCAGTCGCCGTAACCCGATCGTCATTGGAAAGAAACTGGCAGAAAAACTAAAGGTGAAACTGAAATCGAAAGTTGTGATTACACTCCAAGATTTAAACGGTAATATCACAGGGGCTGCATTTAAGGTTGTAGGCATTTACGAAACATCGAACACAACCTACGACGAAACCAGTGTCTTTGTCAGATCGCAAGACCTGAACCGCTTGCTTTCACTCGACGCCAATAGTTGCCACGAGATTGCTGTTAACGAAGCGCTATCAACCGTCAAAAATGATCTTACCAATCGTTTGCCACAACTTGATGTAAAAACATGGCGCGAAATCATGCCGGAAGTCAGCCTGCTGGAAAGTAGTTTTGGATTGACCATGTACATTTTCATCGGCATCATCCTGCTCGCTTTGCTCTTCGGTATTGTCAACACCATGCTAATGGCCGTGCTTGAACGCACCAAAGAATTGGGTATGCTAATGGCTGTCGGCATGAACCGGCTCCGGGTATTTGCAATGATCATGAGCGAAACTGTGATCCTTTCCGTTTTTGGAGGTCTGTGCGGAATCATCCTGGGATGGCTACTTAACATCTATTTCGGCTTCTACGGAATCGATCTGGGGGCTTGGTCAACAGCCTATAAATCGATGGGATTTGACACACTCGTTTACACACGGCTAACGTTGGACATCACACTCCAAATTGCAGCGATGGTTTTTGTTACCGGAATACTTGCTGCCATCTATCCGGCCATAAAAGCCTTACAACTCAAGCCTGTTGAAGCCATTCGAATTGATATGTAAAAGCTGAAAATAAATACAACACTATGAAGGTAATAGAAGTCAAACAGCTGAAAAAGATATATAATACAACTGAAATTGAAGTTAGGGCCTTGAACGGCGTTGACCTTAGTTTTGAGCAAGGTGAATTTGCTGCGATTGTCGGCCCCTCGGGATCGGGAAAAACAACCTTACTCAATATGTTGGGTGGACTTGACGAACCCAGTGAAGGTGAAATTTCAATCGCCAAAACCAATATTCGAACGCTATCGTCATCGCAACTCATCGACTTTAGACTTCGGAACATCGGTTTTGTCTTTCAGGCTTATAATCTTATTCCGGTTCTAACAGCACTGGAGAATGTGGAGTTCATCATGCAACTGCAGGAAATACCGAAAAAAGAACGACAGCAACGTGCCCAAATGTTGCTCGAGCAGGTTGGTCTCGGCGATCGGATCAATAGCCGGCCATCCAAATTATCCGGAGGTCAACAACAACGGGTCGCAGTTGCCCGAGCTTTAGCTTCCAAACCCAAATTCGTTTTGGCTGATGAGCCTACGGCTAACCTCGACTCGAAATCGACAGCCAACTTGCTTGATATTATGGAAGAACTGAACCGTAAAGAAAATATCACCTTCATCTTCAGCACTCACGACCAAAGAGTTGTCGATAAAGCCCGGCGTGTAATTACGCTGGAGGATGGGAAAGTGATTAGCGATATCAGCAAAGACCAGACAACAGACCAAAGCGATGTACATGAAAATTAAGACAGTCTTCCTCCTACTCGCATTTGTGCTTCCCCTACTTGCACATGCGCAGGAACGTAACTGGACACTGACCGGCTACGTGAAAGACTTATTCATGTATTACCATCCGAAACAGCTTACTGGCTTTAATATCGGTGATCAGTACACCAATACGCTACACAACCGACTAAACTTTGAATGGGAAGCTATGGATCAACTTACCGTTGTAATCGAAAATCGAAATCGCCTTATTTCAGGAAACATGGTTCGAAATTTCCCGGCTTATCACTCAACAATCGAAACTGATGCCGGTTATTTCGATCTATCTGCAATCCCTTTCGATGGCGACTCGTGGTTTCTCCACTACATGATCGATCGGGCATATCTAGACTGGACTTCCGGAAACTGGCAAGTCCGAATTGGACGCCAGCGCGTGAACTGGGGAGTCAACCTGGTGTGGAACCCCAATGATGTTTTTAATACCTTCTCCTACTTCGATTTCGACTACGAAGAACGCCCGGGTACCGACGCAGTCCGCATCCAGTATTACACGGGAGCAACCTCCTCTGCCGAGCTGGTTTACAAACTGGGAAACAATCCGGACGAAATGGCGATGGCAGGCTTATACCGTTTTTCGCATTGGAACTACGACATTCAATTCATGGGAGGTTGGGATGGACCGGATTTCGTCGCCGGCTTTGGATGGGCAGGTGATATAAAGGGAGCTGGTTTTCGCGGTGAATTCAGTCAATTTATCCCCCGACAAGCAGATTCCGACTCAAAATCGGCAACCGTAGCCTCCGTTTCTGCCGACTATACCTTCCCTTCTTCCTTGTACATTCACTTCAGTGCTCTTTTCAATAGTTTAGGCGGAAAAGGATTGATTGACCTCAATCCCGTTTTATCGAATAATCTATCAGCAAAATCATTATCCTACGGAAAGTATGAGCTTTTTGGTCAATGCTCGTACCAGATAACTCCATTGCTCAACGGAAATATTTCAGTGATCGGAAACCCTGCAGATGGCTCGATGTATCTGGGGCCATCGGCAAGTTATTCGCTTCAAACAAACATCGAACTCATGCTAAGCGGCCAATTCTTTTTGGGCAATGAAAACAGCGAATACGGTGCCATTGGACAACTACTTTTTGCCCGATTAAAATGGAGTTTTTAGAGTCCAACAAACGATCCAAACGACTCAACATTATCTTTCATATTAAACAGGAAAATCATAAAAACGGATATTTCCTCTTTGGGTAAATCGTTATTTCCTCCAACTTGACCTGTAGAAAATTGCCATAAGCAATGACAATTCAAGCAAGAAACACATCCATATAACACTCAGTATCACTGATATTTTAAAAATTCATTTAATTTTTTTGATATCTTTTAACAGCGAACGAATTTAATTCTTGCTTAAACTTGTTGACCGTATTGAGAAGTCTAACAAAATTCATGGAGGAAATTTTATGTCAATACGGACTACCTTTTCTTTTCTGTTCTTACTTGTCCTTACAGGACTAACTGCAACAAACACCAATGCTGCAGACGAAAAAACAAGCGTGACACTCTACACGCCCTACACGGAAGTGTCAGTTCCGCCCGGTCAATCAATCAAGTATTCCATTGAATTGATCAACAACAGTACCGAGGTGAAAGACGCATCGATCCGAATAACAGGCTTGCCACGCAGTTGGGATTACTCGTTAAAATCGGGCAACTACAACATCGAACAACTGGCGGTGTTACCGGGTGAGAAAAAAACCTTCACCCTTGACGTTCAGGTCCCCCTGAAAGTAAACAAAGGGCACTACCACTTCAATGTTGAAGCCGAGGGAGAAAGTACACTTCCGCTAACAGTAGCTGTTTCGAAACAGGGAAATTTCAAAACGGAGTTTACAACCGAACAAGACAACATGTCGGGACATTCAAACTCATCGTTTACTTTCAAAGCGAACCTGAGCAACAGCACCGACGAAAAACAGGTGTACGCTATGCAGGCACATGCTCCGCGCGGCTGGGACGTCACGTTCAAAGCAAACTACAAGGAGGTTGCATCGGTTAATGTCGATGAAAACAGTACCAAAGATATTACCATCGAGATAAAACCGCCCGCACAGGTTGAAGCAGGCACCTACAAAATTCCGGTTATTGCAGAGACAAGCAATATGACATCGCAACTTAATTTGAGTGTCGTCATTACCGGATCGTACGGTATGGAGTTGACAACACCAACCGGATTGTTGAGTACAAAAATTACAGCCGGCGACGAGAGACAAGTCGAGCTCGTAATCCGCAATACAGGATCTGCTCCGCTGGAAAACGTTAAACTGAGCGCTGCAAAACCAAGCGACTGGGAAGTAACATTCGATCCAAAAGCTGTTATCCGTGTTGCCCCCGGCGACAAAGCCATCGTACAAGCCACCGTTAAAGCATCGAAAAATGCGATTGCCGGCGACTATATGACCAAGTTCACAGCCAAAACTCCCGAAGCTACATCCAATGCGGAATTCCGCATGTCAGTTCGTACGCCAATGATTTTGGGAGGCGTGGGCATTCTTGTCATTCTGCTCGCCCTTGGCAGCGTTGGTTTTCTGTTTCGTAAATACGGAAGGAGGTAATTGTGAGTGAGTCAATTATTGAGCTCGTCGATCTGACCAAAAAATACGGATCGTTTACAGCTGTTGACCAACTCAACCTGGAGATCCGTAAAGGGGAAGTTTTTGGCTTGCTCGGGCCCAATGGCGCTGGCAAATCAACCACCATCCTTATGATGCTTGGACTGACGGAACCAACATCCGGTTCAGTACATGTATGTCAAACCAACTCAGCTGAAAATCCGATTGAGGTGAAGCGTAAAGTTGGTTATCTTCCCGAAGATGTTGGCTTTTATCCGGATCGCAGTGGTTGGGAAAACCTGCTGTTCATTGCGCAACTGAATGGTCTGTCGCCCAAAGAAGCGACGGAACGGGCCGAAGTTCTTCTGAAACGGGTTGGCTTGCTTGATCAGGCTTCAAAAAAAACCGGAACCTTTTCACGCGGTATGCGCCAACGCCTTGGTTTGGCCGAAGTACTCATCAAAAATCCCGAAGTTATTATTCTGGATGAGCCTACTTCAGGAATCGATCCCAAAGGTGTTCAGGAATTTCTGGAGTTGATCGTTCAGTTAAGCAAGGAAGAAGGTATTACTGTGCTGTTTTCGTCGCATAACCTGCACCAGGTTCAACAAGTATGCGATCGGGTCGGCATTTTTGTTCGCGGTAAGTTAATCGCGGAGGGCAACATTCAAAGCCTGTCGCAACAACTTTTTGCGAACGAACCTTTTACCATTTATGCTGAAGTATCAGCTGCTCAATCGGCAAAATCGGCCGGGCTTTCCTATCAGCTGCAACAGCTCGATGGTTTAATCAGCCTTCAACAAAACGGGCAGCATTTTCAGCTGGGATGTTCTGCAAATATTTCGGACAAAATAGCCCGGACAATTGTTGAAAGCGGAGCTGGTCTGCAGTCGTTATACAAACGCGAGCACGGGCTCGACGATATTTACAACCGCTATTTCCAAGGAGGTGATTATGCATAATGTCAATCTTACTTTAGATTCCGATTCGGTGGTGGAAGCAACCGCAACCAAACAGAGAAAGCTGAAGACTAAAGCAATTCATCCATTCCGGGTTCTGGTTCAGAAAGAAATTTCGGATCAGGTTCGAAGCTGGAAGTTTATCATTCTGCTTTGTATTATCGCCCTCACCTGCTTAGGTTCACTTTACACATCGCTGAGTAATATCGGGCATGCCATCAAACCAAATGATCCGGAAGCTGATTTTTTCTTTTTGAAGCTTTTCACCCTAACTGACGGTTCGCTGCCATCTTATTCTGTTTTCATCTCCTTCCTGGGACCGTTGTTGGGCCTCAGTCTGGGATTTGATGCAATCAACTCGGAACGTAACCGGGGCACATTAAGCAGATTGATGGCGCAACCAATACACCGTGATTATCTAATCAACGCTAAATTTCTGGCAGCACTTACTGTTATCAGTGTCCTGCTTTTCGCCTTGGGATTTCTTGTTATGGGAATTGGAATGCTGATTATTGGACTTCCGCCAACAGCAGAGGAATTCTGGCGTGTCGTATTTTTTATCATCATCAGCGTTTTTTATGTTGCATTCTGGCTCAACTTGTCGATTTTGTTTTCCGTCAAGTTCCGCCAGACTGCAACCTCTGCCCTGGCAGGTATCGCCGTATGGCTGTTCTTCACTATTTTCTTTGTCATGATTATCAATTTAATCAACAAAGCCACCATGCCATCGCAGTACGCCCCTCCGGCTGTTATCCTGGGGCATGAAAACCTGATGCTAAACTTAACAAGGATATCCCCGAGCACGCTTTTCAGCGAAGCTACTTCAACCATGTTGATGCCATCGGTACGCAGCCTTGGCCCGCTAACCATGCAACAAGTACAAGGCGCTATCCCGAGCCCACTTCCTATTGGCCAAAGCTTATTACTTGTTTGGCCACAGGTAACCGGCTTAATTGCCTTAACGGTAGTATGCTTTGCATTAAGCTATATCGGATTTATGCGAAAAGAAATTCGCTCTCGCTAGTTGATCAGTAATGATCTCATCCTGTTAATATAAAAAGCCGGCGCCATATGGTCCGGCTTTTTAAAGTTTAGCAGCTCCCTGGATTTTGTATCTTTAAAGAAAACAAGAAGCAGCACTCTTAGTTGAATTTTTATGACTCAGGATATTTACCAAAAAGCAATCTTATTTGCAGGAGAAAAACACAGTCAGCAACAAGTACCCGGAACACAAGCAAACTATTTGCTTCATGTTTCGAACGTTGCGATGGAAGTAATGATGGCCTACGCACATAACGCTGATTTCGATCTGAATTTAGCATTGCAGGCTGCCATTTTACACGACACCTTAGAAGATACAGATACAACTTATGACGAAATCTCGAACCTGTTTGGAGAACCGGTTGCCCAAGCCGTATTAGCTTTAACGAAGAACGAAAAACTCCCCTCGAAACAGGAACAAATGGCTGATAGTTTAAAAAGGCTGGAAGCTTCAGCCCCGGAGGCAGGCATGATAAAGCTCGCAGACCGAATTACGAATCTTCAGGCTCCTCCTTCTTACTGGACTAAACAGAAAAAAGAAAGCTATTGGAATGAAGCCAAACAAATCTGGACTACGCTCAAACATACCAATCCGTATTTAGGGAACCGACTACATGAAAAAATAGAAGCCTACCTCATTTATTTCTGATTTCAGTCTTAATTAAGTCGATGGGGAAAATGACTTGCAACAGTTCTTCTAAAGAACATCACACCATTTTAGCATAAATTTTTCTTCGATAAAATAAAATGGTATAACTTTTGATCACTAAAACTGAACAAAAAAACATCAAATTATGCTCTTAAAATCAAGACTAATCTTGCTGCTGATTCTCCTGTCAACAATAAGCAGTTGGGCCCAAACGGACAGTTTAGAGTTCAAACTAATGGAACAATCACTGAACAAGGGCGATAATGAACTGGAAAACTACCAGGCATTCACACTAAAATGGCTAAAACATCTGAAGAAATACGGCGAGTATCCCAACTTGCCGGTTGGAGAGGACGGACAGGTCCACTTTTCATTTTTTATTGAGAATAATGCAATTTCCAAATCGGATCTGTTTCATCATAGCCTGGAATGGCTGGCAGTAAACCAAACTATTCTGCCTTCGCAGACCTATAATAATGAGGATGATGGAAAGATCGTTTTTTACAGTTCTTTCCCGGCACAGTCTTTCAGTTGTACTTATACCGGTATTTTGACGATTAAGGAGGGAAAAATCCTGTGCGAGTTCGTCAATATAAACTACCAACAATTTATCCCCAGTCATTACAGTAGCGACTCATGGGTTCCTGACCGCACAATTAATATTCCGCTTGATACGCTGTATCCTGTATATAAACATCCAACAGAGGAATGGGAACCCACATGGGAACTTTTTAAAGTAACCAACAAGGCCATTCCCGACCTCGTTTATAGTTTATCGGGCTACCTGCAAAACTATAAGCAGAACAACGATTTTTGAATTTTCTGCTTTTCAACACACAAAATGCCCCTCTACTGAACAATAAACCCACAACTTCGATCGGAGTTGCCGCATCTTCGATCGAAGTTGTCACATCTTAGACAAAAGGAACGGCATCTTAAGTCGAAGTTGCCGCATCTTCGATACAAGAAATCATTTCTTTTATCGAAGATTTTTCTTCTTAAATAAAAGGAGCCGCATCTTCGATCGAAGTTACGGCATCTTAAACAAGAGAAAACATTTCTTAAACTTAAGTTGCGCCATCTTAGACAGAAGAAATGACATCTTCAATTCAAGATCTATGCCCTGTGATTACAGATGATTCTACTGCTTAATGAGCAGGGAGATAAACAACAAAAGCAGGATAATTCCAATTTATGGATTTATCCCGCTTTTATGAGTTAATGATGACGACTATCTCCTATTCCGTCACCAGTTTCATTTCGTCGAGCAAATAGCCTGCTCCTGCAAACTTATCGATCAGGAAAAGCACATAGCGAATATCAACCATGATGTTTCGGCATTGATCCGGATCGAACATGATGTCGCTCATCGTTCCCTCCCAGCAACGGTCGAAATTAATTCCGATCAACTCACCGTTTGAGTTGATCGCCGGGCTACCGGAATTACCTCCCGTTGTGTGAACGGAACCGGTAAATGCAACCGGCATTTGACCATCTTTGCCATAGCGGCTAAAATCTTTCGCATCGTATAAATCACGCAAATATTGGGGTACGTCGTAGTCGTAGATGTCCGGATTATCTTTCTCCATGATCCCCTTCAGTGTTGTATGATATTTATAGACCACGCCATCTGCTGGTTTGTACCCTTCAACTTTGCCATAAGCAACGCGTAGGGTCAGGTTCGCATCCGGATACAAAGCTTGGCCCTGTTTCATTGCCATAATCCCGGCCATGTATATTTTCTGAAGCTTGCTAATCTCTTCGGTGATCTCGCGGTGCGGACGTTCAATATTCGCCATGAAATAACCACGCAGCTGATCGAACAGGGCTATGAGCGGATCTTTCTGAAAACGCTCGATTTGCTTTCCGTCCAAATGATCGATCATGGCGGCCAATTTGGCTTTATCGGTTAAAACCGATTTGCGATAAACTTTCTTCAAAAGCTTTTCATCCGAATATTTATCCATCAAGTTTCTAAAATCTTCGGGTAAAAACGACGGATCAAGATCGGCCTCCAACATGCGCATCAAGCCAACGAACACGTCTTCATCCGTAGCCTGATCATAATCTTTGAAGTGCTGCGTCACTTGCTTTTTCAACGTCTCTTGCAGCTCTTTTTTTGCCTTTGGTGAACCGGCCTCCCACGAAGCCTTATTCCTCGGCACACTGCTTGCTAACGTAAGAATATCTGTTCCTCGATAAACAATTTCGGCGTAATAATTATAAGCCCGATCGTAAGGGCGCAAGTCGGTGTACAATTTTTCAAAAGCAGGTAGAACCAGCGCATATTTATCCGTTATTTCTTCCGACTGCAGGTACCAATTTTCAAAATCCTGTTCAAATTTATGCTTGATATCCATGGCATTCATGCGCTTCAAACCACGAATCTCACCTTGCCAGCGTTTCCACGAGTTACTTGTAGATGCATATTTCGAAGCATATTGAATACGAACTTTTGGATCGGCGTCCATGTGAGCACGCAAAATATTCAGCTTCTGAGTACGAATTTTTATTTTGTCCGGATCGCTTTGTTGCATCAGTAGTTCAACAGCATCCGACGGCAAATATTCATTCGTAGTTCCCGGGAAGCCAAAAATCAGCACAAAGTCTTCCGGCTGAACTCCTTTTAATGAAATCGGGAAAAACTCCTTTGGATGATAGGGGACGTTATCCGGTGAATAATC
>QKCF01000230.1 GCA_003246935.1 Sunxiuqinia sp.
GGTCAAATAAAGTCTGCGGTTTTGAATTTGTTTTCGATGAAAGTATTATTTTTGCCTCCCGTTAAGCGATCGGGATGTAGCGCAGTTGGTAGCGTACCACGTTCGGGACGTGGGGGTCGCTGGTTCGAATCCAGTCATCCCGACTCAAAAAAGGATCAAGTTGTTTTCACAGCTTGATCCTTTTTGTTTTGATTCGCATTAAGGTGCTTTTTTACCTATATCTTCTGCTGATTGATGATTTTAAAAATCAGAAATAGAACAATTCAGAAGAGCAGTCATCTTCTGTAAATCACAATTCTTTTCTGGATGTACATATTGTTGCAATTTGTTGGAAAACGGAATTGACGCAGGTCCGTTTTATGGCGATTTTCATTGTAGTGGGTTTAAATCGACTGTTTCGTGCTGTTCTGTTGTTAGAATGTCCCCCATGTTTTGTCAAAATGTCCCAATTCATTTGCAATCCAGTTATTACTTTTGGTTCGAAAATAATCAATCATTCTACTACTTATGAAGAAAAATTTAGGGTTACTGGCACTCGTTGTCGTTCTGTTTTCTTGCTCAAGTCCATCAGCAAAAAAGAAGAACCTTTTAAAACTTTGGTATAATAAACCTGCTGGTCAGTGGGAGGAAGCTTTGCCAATCGGTAATGGCCGGTTGGGAGCAATGGTATACGGAGCTCCCGAGACTGAACATTTGCAGTTGAACGAAGAAACTGTTTGGGCCGGTGAGCCGGGTAATAACCTTCCGAAAGGATTTAAGGAAATCTTACCTGAGGTTCGCAAATTGATTTTTGAAGGAAAGTACAAAGAGGCGGAAACCCTTACGATGAGTCGCGTGCCCAGACACGCACCGGAAGGCAATAATTATGGGATGCCTTATCAGACTGTTGGTGATTTGTATTTTGAGTTTCCCGGGCTAAGCCAGGTCAGCAGCTATTACCGCGATTTGGATTTGGAAAATGCTGTTAGTTCCGTGAGCTTCGATGCCGATGGTGTCAACTATAAGCGGGAATTTCTTTCAACAGCTGTTGATCAGGTAATCGCTGTTCGTTTAACTGCCAGCAAAAAGGGAAAGATCACGTTTAATTTGAGCGCTACCACTCCGCATACGACGAAGCATGTCGCGATTGATGGCGATCAGCTGGTGATGAGTGGCAAAGGGGAAGCTGTAGACAATAAAGAGGGAAAGATTGAATTCAATGCCCGTTTCTACCCAATACTAGAGGGGGGGAGCATTGTGAAAAATGATTCTGTCCTTCAGATTGAAGGCGCTGACGCGGTAACCGTGTTGATTTCCATCGGAACGAATTTCAAAAATTATAAAGATATAAGCGGTGACGCTGAGGCTGTTGCCAAGTCATATTTAGCTAAGGCCGAGATTAAGAGTTTTGAATCGATCAAGGCTGACCATATTGCCGATTATCAGCAGTATTTCAATCGCATGGAATTGAATTTGGGTGTTACTGATTCCGTTAAGAATCCCACTGATCAGCGAATTGCCGATTTTGCAACTGGTAACGATCCGCAATTGGTACCCCTTTATTTCCAGTTTGGTCGTTATTTACTGATTTCATCTTCGCGACCCGGCACACAACCTGCTAACTTGCAGGGGATCTGGAATCATCAACTGAATCCGTCGTGGGATAGCAAGTACACGGTAAATATCAATACCGAAATGAATTATTGGCCTGCTGAGGTGACAAATTTATCAGAGATGCACGATCCGTTAATTTCGATGGTAAAGGATCTCTCAGAAACCGGACAGGAATCAGCACGTGAAATGTACGGCGCCCGCGGTTGGATGATGCATCACAACACGGACATCTGGCGCATCACAGGACCTATTGATGGCGCTTTCTATGGCATGTGGCCAATGGGAGGTGCATGGTTGAGCCAGCATCTGTGGCAACATTATTTGTTTACAGGAGATACTCAGTTTTTGAATCAGGTTTATCCGATTTTGAAAGGAGTAGCTGCCTATTATGTTGATGTTTTGCAGGTTGAACCTAAGCATCACTGGTTGGTTGTAAGTCCTTCAATGTCGCCGGAAAACCGCCACCCGGGAGGTACTTCAATGACTGCCGGAACTACGATGGATAATCAACTGGTATTCGATGTATTTTCAAATTTAATTAATGCGTCAGAAGTTTTAGATACAGATCAGGCGTTTGCCGATTCGGTGCAGACGATGAAATCTGAACTGGCACCGATGCAGATTGGCCAACATTCGCAGCTGCAGGAGTGGATGGAAGATTGGGATCGTGTTGACGACAAGCATCGTCACGTATCTCACTTATATGGTTTGTATCCAAGTAACCAGATTTCTCCATTCGAATCTCCCGAACTATTCCAGGCGGCCAAAAACACCCTTGAGTATCGTGGCGATAAATCGACTGGATGGTCGATGGGATGGAAAGTGAACTTTTGGGCTCGCTTGTTGAATGGTGATCGTGCAAATTGATCGAAGACCAATTGACACCTTCTCCATTAGAAAAGAAAGGGGAGAAGGGTGGAACCTATCCAAACTTATTTGATGCGCATCCACCTTTTCAAATAGATGGTAACTTTGGTTGTACAGCCGGAATTGCAGAGATGCTGCTGCAGAGCCATGACGGAGATATTTTCTTGTTGCCTGCATTACCTGCAAAATGGCCTGCTGGCGAAGTGAAAGGATTAAAGGCCCGTGGTGGTTTTACGATCGATATGAGTTGGGAGAACGGAAAAATTCAAACGTTAACTGTGCATTCTTCAGTAGGTGGAAATTGTCGTTTGCGTATGGCAGACGAATTAACAGGTGATGTTGAATTGATGCAAGTCGTC
>QKCF01000241.1 GCA_003246935.1 Sunxiuqinia sp.
TCAACGTCTGTATTCTTCCTTATTGATGTCGCAATTTCAACCAGACTATTTTCACCGCAGAGAATTACGTATCTGTCCTTTTGGAGAGATGTATGTTCGGTTTGGGCTTAGCTGAAACACAGGGTGAAGCTTGTTTCCTTTCCGGGAACCGAGCTGGCTTTGAGGCTACCTCCGTGAAGGCGCATAATTTGGCGTGACAGGCTCAAGCCGATGCCGGAGCCGTTTTCTCGGGTCGTGAAGAATGGCACAAAGATTTCTTCCATCAAATCGGCGGGGATGCCGGGACCGTTGTCGCGAACAATAATCTCAACCTGCCCTACCGGAGTTTCCCGGCCAATCAGTTCAATCTCGCCTGTTTCCTGTTTGTCCAGTGCTTCAACAGCATTTTTCACCAGGTTGATCAGCACTTGTGAAATGAGTTTTTCATCTGCCAAAACAAGTAATTGCTCCGCTGGACGTTTGACTGTGATGCGGGTATGATCGTTTTCCAAAAGATCAGATACTGATATCAGCTGCTTTTCTGGCTTGGGTAATCGGGTGAATTTGCGGTACGACTCAACAAAGCTTATCAAGCCTTTGCCTTGTTCTTTGATGATATCCAGCCCCCGGATAGTATTTTGAATCAGTTTGTCGCTGACTTCTGTCGTTCCAATTGGTTCGCCATCCTTTTGGTAATAGTTGCTCAGACTTTCGGATAACGAGGTGACCGGGGCAATCGAATTCATGATTTCATGGGTGAGGACACGAATCAGTTTCAGCCACGAATCCAGTTCTTTTTCGTCCAGCTCGCGATTAATGTCTTGTATTGAAAGCAGGCGAAGTTGGTTATTCTGGTTTTTAAAGGCTCCCGATTTGATCAGTAAAGTGGTTGTTCCCTGCTTGCCTGTGTATTGCACCAGTTTCTGTTCGTTGGGTTGAATCTGCTGAAGCATCTGTGCCAGTTTTTCATCTACTTTTTCCAATTGCTTGAGGTGGGTGAGCTGCTCCAGTCCGAATAGTTTTTTCAGGCTTTGGTTGGCATGCAGGACAAAACCTTTCTCGTTGAAGGACAGGATTCCGGTGCCGACCTGCTCGATTAACGCCCGGAAATAGTGCTCCTGTTGCTGTGAGTCGATCTTCACCTGCTGGATATATTCATTAATTAGCTGCATGTTTTGGTGCAGGTTTCGGATGATGGCACTTTTATCGTGCGGTTCGAAATTTTGGCTGAAATCTTCGTTCCTGATTGACTCAAAAAAGTAGTTGATGCGTTCCGTTATTTGGTTTTGGTAGCGAATAAGATGAGCAATCTGAAACAACAATCCCACTCCCAACAGAACAGACCACAGGACATGCTGACCGGTGAACACCGACCAACTGAGAGCGAATGCCCACGCAGCTACAAAGGCTGCCTTCAAACCAACTTGAAACCGGTAGGATCGAAACATCAGAGTCCGAATTTTTTCATTTTGTTGTACAAGGTTTGACGGGTTATACCCAGCATATCAGCGGCAGCGCTGATGTTCCCGGGGCTTTTTTCAAGTGCCGCCAGAATCAGACGTTTTTCCATATCTTCCAACTTCAGCGTGTCGGTGTCATTTTTGATCCCGGTAACCGGGCGCAGGAAAAAGTCGTCCGCTTTCAACACATTGTTCTCGCTTAAAATTACAGCTTTTTCAATACTATGTTCCAATTCCCGGATATTTCCAGGCCAATTGTATTTCAACAGCTTCTCCTGGGCCTGGTTATTCAGCTTCAGGGATCGCTTATCGTATTTCCAGGCGTATTTTTTCAGGAAGAAGTCAGCGAGGATAAGAATGTCGTTTCCCCGATTGCGTAGTGGGGGAATTTCAATTTGGATGGTGTTGATCCGGTACAGCAGGTCTTCGCGGAACAATCCCTTTTCGACCAGCTCCGGAAGGTTTTTGTTGGTGGCGCAAATCAGACGAATATCAACCGGGATGGGCTGGTTGGATCCGATACGGGTAATTTCGCGGTTTTGCAGTGCCGCCAGCAGTTTGGCTTGCAGGTGGAATGACAGGTTGCCAATTTCATCCAGGAACAACGAGCCTTTGTTGGCAACTTCAAACTTACCGGTTCGATTGTCCCGGGCGTCGGTAAAAGCGCCTTTCACATGACCAAAAAGCTCGCTTTCGAAGAGTGACTCGCTTATAGCCCCCATATCCACGCTTACCAACATCTCGTTATTGCGGTTGGACAATCGGTGAATCTCACGGGCTATCAGTTCCTTGCCCGTTCCGTTTTCGCCTGTGATCAGCACATTGGTGTCGGTTTTCGCCACCTTTCGCACAATGTTCAGCACATGCATCAATTCCGGAGACGAACCGATAATGAAATTCTCCTCCTTGTTGATCACCTTTTTCAGCTCTTTCTCTTTTTGCTGCAGGCTTTTCACCTGGTTACGCGACATGCTTAGCTGGACTGCCGAATGAACCGTCGCCAGCAGTTTGGTATTGTCCCAGGGTTTTAAAATGAAGTCGGTGGCTCCCGATTTCAGCGCCTTCACAGCTAACTCAACATCACCATAGGCGGTGATGAGTACAACTGAAATTTCCGGATAGTTTTCCTTGATTTGGTTCAGCCAGTAAATGCCTTCGTTGCCAGTATTCACGCCGGCCTTAAAGTTCATATCCAGCAGTACCAGGTGGTAGCAATTCTTGCGCAACTCGCTGGTCAGTTGGTTGGGCGAGGAAAGACATTCAACCTTGTCAAACTCGGGAGCCAACAAAAAGTCGAGCGCACTGAGTACACTTTTATTGTCGTCGACAATGAGAATATTCCCTTTCGGCATTTTTTCTTTCAAAGTTAGATGAAGGACTGCTTGGATTCAAGAATGTGTCAAAAAATAGTACACTTTTTTGTCAAAATAATTTACGTTTCTTAAGCGTCCCTAAATTTAGGTTGCTTATAATTAGTGTTTTATGGTTTTGGCACTGTTCTCGATAGTATTAAGCCGAATGAATGAATTATGAATCGAACCAAATCCATCTTATTTGCTCTGTGCCTTGGTTGCCTGCCGGTTGTGCTGCAAGCCGCCGAGCCCTGGAGTTTAAAAAAATGTATTCAGCATGCCGTTGCCAATAACCTGGAGCATTACCAGTACGAGTTGAGCGAGGAGTCGTCGGTTATTTCGTCGCGGCAGGCCAAATTCAATTTACTGCCTTCCATATCGGCGTCTTCAGGTGTTAGCTATGGGCGGGCAATCGATCCCACGACTTACGATGTGATTAACACGGAGTTTTTCAATAGTTCCTTCAACTTGGGAGCAAGTGTGGCTGTTTTCCAGGGATTTGTTTTTCAAAATAAAATTGGCTATGCTAGGTATGTGCGCGAAGCCGGACGGTGGCAACGAGTGAATCACGCCGACGATTTGGCTTTTAATGTGATGACTGCTTATTACAACCTGGTTTATTATGAAGGCTTGGTTGAAATTGCCCGGGAACAACTGGAACTGTCGGAATACAATGTTGAGAAAACAGAAAAATTAATAGAAACAGGTCTCAAAGCTAAAACGGATTTGGCCGAAATGCAGGCTGCTTACGAGAAAGAAAAGCTGAACCAAATGCAGGCAGAGAATAAAGTTGAGGAGTCTCGCCTGAAGCTTGTTCAGTATTTAAACCTGCCTACAGGCCAGTCAATTGATGTATTGAACAGCAATGCTGATTCGTTGCTGTTCCTGAACAATCAGCCCGAGGCCGATTCACTCTATGAGGCGTATGTTGCGCAGTCGGCCTATGTAAAAGTTGCCGAAGCACAGCTGAATGCAGCGAATAAACAAGTTGCCATTGCCCGCGGGCAATATGTGCCTTCGCTTTCGTTGCGGGCTTCGGTTAGTAGTAGTTATTCGGAAACCGATTTGGATGCCGATGGAAACATCATCCCGTTTCGTACGCAGCTCGATAACAATCTCGGGCAATACGTTGGGGCATCCCTTTCGATTCCGATTTTCGCCAAAAACCAGCTGAGAAGCAATGTACAACAAGCCAAGCTACAACGAGAACACGCACAAACCGAACTGGAAACATCCCGGCAGGCTGTGTATTACGAGTTGATGAACAACAGCCGTGAACTGGAGGCTCTGTTCCAGCAGTACGCTCAAACCGGGAAACAATACGAAGCAGAAGCTCTGGCTTACCGTGTAGCGCAGCGCAAATACGACGAAGGAATCATGAATGTGATCGATTTGCTGACGGTGAAAAACCGGCTGGCAGAGGTAAAAGCGTCGCGTTTGTTGGCCCGACTTCAGTTTCTCATGAAAGATAAAGTGATTGAATTTTACAAGGGAAATCGTTTTTGGGAGGAAGAATAGCAGAGCGGAAAGAGAGCCAACTTAAAACTTTGAATTAGAAACTTGAAACTTACGGATATGTCAATGGATCGCGTTATAGAGAAGAAAAAGGGATTGAGGCTCAGGCACCTGATTTGGGGAGCAGGTGTGGTTGTGCTGTTGGTGCTGTTATACCAAATCCTTTTTGCCAGTCACGATTCGGTTTTTCGGGCCGAGCGGGACAAGCTGGCGATCAGCACTGTTGAAAACGGCCAGTTCAACGACTACATCACGATCATTGGCCAGGTTGAGCCAATCACAACGATATACCTTGATGCAGAAGAAGGCGGCCGTGTGAAAGAGCGCTTGATTGAAGAAGGGGCGATGGTGAAAGCAGGGGATGTGATCCTACGACTGGAAAACCGTCAGCTGTATCAAACCATTCTGAATAGCGAGACTGACCTGGCTGAAAAAGAAAATTACCTCCGCCAAACGCGCATCAACTTTGAGACGGAGTTGATTTCGAGTCGCCGGAATATTCTGGATAACGAGTATCGGTTGACCCGTAAAAAGCGGACTTTTGAACAATACGTGAAACTGTATAAAGAGGAGTTGATTTCGAAAGAAGACTACCTGCAGGCGAAAGAAGATTACAACTACGAGGTGAAGCTGTTGGAGATCAATAAGCAGAAGGCGAAGAATGATTCACTGATTCAGTTGACATCGATGAAAACATTGGAAACCGACTTGTTGAAGATGCGTCAAATGCTTGGCCTGGTTCGGGAGCGACTCGATAACCTGAATGTGAAAGCTCCGGTTGACGGACAACTGGGGATGTTGGATGCTGAGATCGGACAATCCATTTCGCAGGGACAACGGATTGGAATGATTCACGTGCTGACAAGCTTTAAAGTGAAAGCCAAGATTGATGAGCACTACATTGACCGGGTTCGTCGCGATTTGGCTGCCTCATTCGAGAGAAATGGTGTAAATTACCGGATGATTGTCAAGAAAGTATACCCGGAAGTCCGTGACGGACAGTTTGAGATCGACCTGATATTTGAAGGCGACAAGCCGGAGAATATACGTGCAGGGCAGACCTATCACGTGAAGCTGGAACTTGGGCAGAGTGAAAGTGCCCTGTTGCTGTCGCGTGGCGGATTCTTCCAAAGTACAGGTGGGCAGTGGGTTTTTGTGCTGAATGAGAACGGCAC
>QKCF01000189.1 GCA_003246935.1 Sunxiuqinia sp.
GGGCGGAGCAGTTGACAGTACGCAAAGCCTGATGGGTATTGGCCTGTGTTTGCTGGCCCAGGTTTGTTATGCGACCTATTTCGTTCTTTTCAAAAATTCCATCAGCAAGTATCATCCGATCACGCAAATGAAATGGATGTTCCTTTTTGCGTCAATCATCTATTTGCCGTTCAATTTTAGACAGTTGGTTACAACGGATTTCAGTGTTGTTCCAACGAGTGTTTTAGTCGATATAGCCTTTGTGGTATTTGGAGCAACCTTCCTTTCTTATCTCATGATACCTATCGGGCAGAAGTTCCTGCGACCAACAGTGGCGACAATGTACAACAACGTACAACCTGTAGTTGCCTCGTTTACCTTTGGCTGGCATAAGACCTTAGCAATTGTGCTGGTATTTGTTGGGGTTTATATCGTTACTAAGAGTAAGGCACGAAATAGTGCCGCAGAGCCAGCAGAGAACGGTGAGCTAAGTCCTGATCTTAGTCGGGTACATCATCAAAAAGCCTAAAAAGAAAGCCACTTAGCGTTCATCGATGAACAACCCAGTGGCCTGCATAATGAATGAAATATATTGCTGTTTTGTTTGATGAAGCCGGGTTTAAAGTGCTTTAAGCTGTCCTCCGTTTTTAAGCTGATAGCTTCTCCCTTTCAAGCTCGGGCAGTCTGTTTTTTGGTAGTAAAGGTTATGTCCGTTTCCGATAATGTTGTCGATGTGATCTCCCGATATCTGAGCGTCGATATGATTGATGTACGAATCGTCGGAGAGCGACCAGCTTGAACTTTCATCAATTTTTACCTTTACGTTTTGCGCAGAATTATCGGCATTGATCTTGCCTTCCAGTTTGGATTCCGACTGAAGGTTGAGTTCAATCGTACTGCTTTTATCAGCAGTCAGGTCTCCCTTTAAGCTTTGCTGGCTCGCAATGATATGTGCTTTTCCGCCGTTCGATCCTTCATGTCCCCAGCGGTTGGTTGCAGCAGCATTCAGAAGGATGCCGGATGCCTGAGAAACCTTGGCGTGGTTTAGAAAGATGTTCGCGTTCGAGTTGGTTACGAAGAATAAAGCTCCTTTGGCGTCGGTGCTGGTGAGGGATCCACCGTTTAGTTCAAAGTGTCCGTCAATACCTTCCGCATCGCCCGAAAAGCTTTGATAAATCATGACGCCCCATTTATTTTGATAGGTGCATTTCAACTGGCAATTATCCAGAACAATCGAATTAGAGCCTTCAATCACGGCAACTTCAGCTCCGGTTGCCGTAATCTGCGCATCCGAAACAGTAATTTTTCCGGTTGAGTAGATGCCCGGAGAATCGGGTCCTGTAGCTTTTACGGTTCCGCTGTAAACGATAATTGTCCCACTTCCGCGGTCGGTTGCGATAGCGCCCGAGTTGGCGCCGCGGGTAATCATCTGGATGTTGCGCGCGATAATTGTTCCGCCTCCGCTGGCCATAATGCCGTGCGCGCCTCCGTCTGTACAGTCGATTAGATCGTTGTCGCTGTGGATCACACTTTGTCCGTAAGCAAAGATGGCATTGGCTCCTTTGCCGGTTGTCGTAATTTTGTTGTGATCCATATTGATCACGCTCTTTCCGCGTCCCAGTACCGCTGCATTCAAGCCTTGAAAGCTACTCAAGTCGTTCGAACTGGTATTGCCTGAAGTCGTAATCTGGTCTTTGCTAAGCGTAATTGTAGCCGTGTTATCAGCAAATACTGCCGATTGGTTTTCACCCTTACCCGTAATGGTTTGATCTTTTTTATTTAGCTCGCCTTTGTCTGCCATCAGAGTGGATTTGATCAGCGAATTGTCGAAGGCTTCTTTCATCCCGCCTGGAGGCATTCCTTGTGGTCCTTTTCCGTCAGGTGGTGGTCCGGGAGGTGTTCCCTGTGGTTTTTCGCCGTTTGGCGGTGGACCTGGAGGTGTGCCGTTGGGTTGCTCTCCACTGGGTGGTGGTCCGGGAGGCATGGCTCCGTTTTGAGGCATGCCTTGCTGGTTTATAGCCATCGGATTATCAGGATCACTTTTTTGCGTCTTTTGGGTATTGCTGCATGCTGTTCCGATCAAAAAAAAGGATAAGGATAGAGATGCAAACAGCTTGAAATTTTGTCGCCTGAAGGTTTTCATTTGTAGTTTTTTGTTTTTGGCAGAAACAAAATTAGCTGTTCGTTCGATTCGCTGATCTCTGATAATCAATATTTAAACTTTATTAACGTTCGCTTTTTGGATTGAAATTTTCTGGTATGGTTTAGTAGTAAGAAGCTTACTATTGTTCGTTTTGTTTTCCGTTTATGAAGTTCAGTAGATTGGCTTGCAAAGAAAGCTCAGGTTAGTTTTTGTTGATATGATAAATAGCGTTGATTCGGATATTCTGGTTAACTTTTGGTGACCGGTTAAGGAGAATTTAATCTGCACTTACGTTGGCACCACGGATTGCCAGTATGGTAAATGTAAGCGATAGCAGGCAACTAATCGAAATGACGGTGGCGGTGGAATAAAGGATGTTGCCGATTCCAACTAACGGGGAAACAATACTTCCGGACAAGAATGGTAAGAATCCCAAGATAGCTGAAGCAGCACCACTGTTTTTCCGTTCAATATCGAGGGCTAGCGAAGAAGTCGTTGGAAGAATAATGCCTAAAGCTACCATCTGGCAGAAAATCACGCTCTCAAACAGGATGAGACCGCCATTGAGGAACAGAATCAATGAAAGAATACTGCCTAGAATAAATAAGCTGCTGCCTCCAATCAGTAAGGATTTTTGTATCCGAAAGAAGGTTGCAACCCGGCTACCGATCATGATTCCAAACGAGTTCAGGGCAAAGCAAAGACTATAGCTAATTGGTCCTAATTCGTAATGTTTTTGAAAGATAAAGGGAGATGATGAGATATAACCAAACAGGAAACCGACAGCTGTTGTCTGGCTCATCACATAGAGCATAAATTGCTTATTCTGCAATATCGGACCGAAATTTCGGAAGGTAGAAAAAATAGTGCCTGTTGTCCGCTTTGCCTTGTTCAGCGTCTCTTTTAAATAAAGATTGGATACGAAAAGTATAATGCCCAGAGCTAATAAAATCAGGAAGATTCCCTGCCAGTTCGTGAATTTTATCGTTACTCCGCCAAATACAGGAGCAGCAATAGGTCCAAGTCCGTTAACGACCATTAGCATCGAGAAGAAATTGGTCAATTCTTTTTCTTTATAGAGATCGGCAGCGACCGATTTGGAAACGACCACGCCTCCTGAACCGGCAATCCCCTGGATGAAACGGAAGAGAATGAATAGCTCAATGGTTGGAGAGATTGTGCAGGCGATGGTTGAAATAATGAATAAGATCAATGAACCTAAGATCGCCGGTTTTCGTCCGTATTTGTCGCTTAGCGGACCAACAAATAATTGTCCCAGCCCTAATCCCAACATGCTGGACGTGAGACTCAACTGGATCATTGATGCGGATGTGCTGAAATAATCAGTAATTGATGGAAATGCCGGGAGGTAGAAGTCGGTAACAAAGGGGCCGAAAGCCGACAGCATGCCCATTATAATTAGTAAGTAGGTTCTCGAGTTACTCTGTTTTCCCATCAAATTGTTTTCCTTTCTGCTGCAAAATTAAAAAGAACGGTCCTGTCTTTTTTTTGCGGGGAGAATAATGTTAAAGAAGCAGGTCAATGGTAATATTTGCTTCAGATGTGGACGTTATTTGTTAGGGGATGAGGCGTTCGGAACCCTCGAAATATGCAGTTTTAGCTGATTTTTATCTGTTAACTTTTCACCAATAAAGGACAATAGGCTCATTTTGAGCCCCGGAAATTCATTGGTTTTTGATATCTTGAGAACGGACAATCTTGAGAACGGACAGTAGTAGTTGACGCGACGCTTTTACTTTTTTCAAATCGATTCCGTTCGTGAATCCCAAATTGTTACAGACATTATGACCCTATCGTATTTAGATCATCTCGAGCCATTTTTGAAAGAAATTCAGCCAATGGAGTTGAAGCCGACTGGTGCAATTGCATCCTATAAGCGAGATGAAAGTATTAAAGCACTTATTTTCGATATTTACGGAACCTTGATTATTTCAGCCTCGGGCGATATTATGCAAGCCGGTTACGATGCCTCGATGTTTAAGCGGGCATTGGATGCTTCCGGTTTTGAAATCCTGGTGCCTGAAGCCGACTTGATGGCCATTCATAAATTATTTGAAGAAGAAGTAACTACGGGGAAAGCTGAGGCAAAAACAGCCGGTGCGCCGTTCCCCGAACTCAATATTATTGAAATTTGGAGAAAAACGCTTACTCGTGCCGAAGAACAAGGTATTGTAAAAGGCATGAATCAAGCGGACCTGCGCTTGTTCACCTTCATTTTCGAGTTAAGTAGTAATCAGGTTTGGCCAATGCCGAAAATGAACGAAGCGATCGAGGGGCTGAAAGCGAAAGGTTATCCGCTGGGAATTGTTTCTAACGCACAGTTTTACACTCCGGTAATGATGAATTACTTTTTCTCCGGAAAGATTCATGGAGAAGAATTCCTCGATGGTTTTGAAAAAGACCTTTCTATTTTCAGTTACAAGATGTTGAAAGGTAAACCGGACACCGCTGTTTATGAAGCATTGATTGAGCCACTGGCTAAGCGTGGCCTGAAACCACAAGATGTGCTATACGTAGGGAATGACATGTTGAAAGATATGTACGCATCGCAACAGGTGGGTTTTAAAACCTGCTTTTATGCCGGCGACATGCGTGCCTACCGGTTACGCGAGGATCACCCGCAGGCTTCAAAAATTAAGCCTGACTATGTGATTACGGAGTTGGCACAGCTACTTGAAATAGTGTAAATAATTAACCTAAAAAAACCGAATATGGGCGATTTTCATCAAAATGGAAGCATTACCACCTTGCACAACCTCAATTATTCAACTCTTGAATATTTGGAGCAACGGTTGGTAAAGTATTCCAAAAAGCGGAAAATGGGACTGATTATCCCTGCTTTATACACCGAGCTTGAAAAGCCGGCATTGAAGCATATTGTAGATACCTTGAAAGAAGTTCCTTATCTGACAGAAATCACGATTGGTCTGGATCAGGCAACAAAGAAACAATATCAGCATGCCAAGCAATATTTTGCAGGCCTGGATTCAGAGAAATGCCGTTGTCGGGTTTTGTGGAATGATGGCCCGCGAATGATGGAATTACGCAAATTATTCGAAGAAAAGAAAATTTTTATTGGCGACCCGGGAAAAGGACGAAACGTATGGTTGTGTTTTGGTTACATGATTGCTTCGGGGCGTTCTGAAGCCGTTGCCTTGCACGATGCGGACGTGATTACCTACGATCGTGAGATGTTGGCTCGTTTGTTATACCCGGTGGCCGATCCGACATTCAACTATAAATTCTGTAAAGGCTTTTATTATCGCTCCGACGGCAAGAAACTAAATGGTCGGGTTACCCGATTAATGGTAACGCCGTTGATTCGTTCCTTGAAGAAAGTGTATCCGGCGAACGATTACCTCGATTTCCTGGATCATTTCCGTTATATCCTGGCCGGCGAGTTTTCAATGCGTGCCGATATTATGAAGACGGTTCGTATTCCTTCAGACTGGGGGCTGGAAATCGGAATTCTTTCCGAGGTGCAGCGAAATAACGCGATCAATCGCATTTGCCAGGTTGAAATTGCCGATGCATACGACCATAAACATCAGGATGAGTCGAACAGTGATCCAACCAAAGGGCTATCGAAGATGAGTTTCGATATTGCGCGCAGCATTTTTGCAAAGCTGGCAACTCAGGGCTCTGTTTTCAGTAAAGGTGTTGTTCGTACCGTAAAAGCAGTTTATCTGCGTCTGGCGCTCGATATGGTGGAGCAATATGCAGCCGATGCTGTGATCAACGGCTTGAGTATGGATCGTCATAAGGAAGAACAGTCGGTGGATATGTTTGCTCAGAATATTTATCGTGCAGGAGTCGATTTCCTGGATAATCCGGATTTAGTGCCTTTTATCCCTTCGTGGAAGCGGGTAATTGATGCAATCCCGGATGTTTTGGAACGCTTTAATGATATTGTTGAAACCGATTTTAAGGAAGTGTAATCCTTTGGGAGTGCAACGTTCCAGTTTCAAACCTGCAACCACTAGTCAGCAACCTGCTTCGAGTAAAAAGTAAACAGCAACAAGAATATGGATATTCGTACCAAATCGAAGATCAGAAACCGGTTACACCGGATTTACAAAAAGACCCTTTCGGAAGATTGGATCAACGAGTTGTGTGATTTTATTGATGAGCGTAAAAATAAAACCCCCCGTAAGCGGCCCGGATGGGACGAAAAGCAGGTTTTTCTGATCACTTACGGGGATATGATTAGGAATAAGGGGGAGTCGCCTTTGCAGACTTTGCGCCGGTTTGCGCTGGATAAGTTGAAAGGGATGATTTCAACGATTCATATTTTACCTTTCTTCCCTTATAGTTCCGACGATGGTTTTTCGGTGATGGATTTCTATGCCGTGAATCCGGAATTGGGCAATTGGGATGATATTGAGAAGCTGGAGGAAGACTTTATTCTGATGGCCGATTTGGTTGCGAATCATGCGAGTAGCATAGGCGTTTGGTTTAAGCAGTTTGAAGAAGGCAAAGCGCCGGGAAAAGATTACTTTTTTGTACCATCTGGCGACTTTGATACGTCGAAAGTTATTCGTCCGCGAAGCACGCCGTTGCTCACAGCTGCTTCTACAGCTAACGGGCCTAAAGAAGTTTGGACAACATTCAGTGCTGATCAGGTTGACTTGGATTACTCTAATCCGGAGCTGCTGAAAGAGATGTTGAATGTGTTTTTATTCTACATGGCGAAGGGAATTCGTGTAGTTCGTTTGGATGCAATAGCCTTTCTATGGAAGACTTCCGGGACAGCCTGCATGCACGAGCATGAAACTCACGAGATTGTGAGTCTTTTCCGGGATGTGATGGATTACTGTTACCCAGGCGCCTTGCTGTTGACGGAAACGAATGTGCCTCATCGCGAGAATATTACCTACTTTGGATTGGGCGATGAAGCGCACCTGATTTATCAATTTGCGCTGCCTCCGCTTTTGTTGCATGCTCTGCATACCGGCAATGGTTCGTACTTGACGAACTGGGCGAAAGAGTTGAATGATCCGCGCCGAGGAACAACCTATTTGAATTTTACATCGTCTCACGATGGTATTGGCGTTCGTCCGTTGGAGGGAATCATGCCTGATGAGGAAAAATTGCCGATGATCGAGAAGCTGAAGGAGTTCGGAGCTCGCGTCACGACTCGTCAGATGGGAGATAAACATGTTCCTTACGAAATTAATGTGACCTATTTTGATGCCTTGAAAGGCACCAAAGATGGGGAAGATGAATACCAGGTAAAACGTTTTTTGCTGGCACAAACAATCATGTTGTCGCTGCAAGGAGTTCCTGCGTTCTATTTTCTGAATCTTTTCGGATATCCGAATGATTACGAAGGGGTCGAAAAAACGGGCGTCAATCGTTCGATTAACCGGCATAAGTTTACACTGGATGAATTGAACTACTTATTGCACGACTTTCCGCAACATGCTGCCATATTGGGTGAGTTGAATAAGCGTACCGGGATTCGTCGGAGTATGGAAGCTTTTTCTCCCGAAACTCAGCAATTGGTAATTGATTTGGGAGGCGACTTCTTCTGTATTTTGCGCAAAGCGGATCATATGGAAGAATCACTCGTCTGTTTATATAATCTGACAAACCGAAAACAAACAATCGTTCTGCCGGCGGGATTGATGGAGTTTTGTCGAGATATACTTACCTGGGAGCTCGTTGATCCGGAGGGTATTGAGATGAAGCCCTATCAAAGCTTGTGGTTACGCACGCGTTTTATGTTTTAGTTTGCTGCAACGAATGCCAAGTCGTGTTCGCTATTCTTAATCCTTTATCAAAAAAGAAAAGCTATGAAAGTATTGATCGCTCCTGATTCGTTTAAAGATTGCCTGGAGGCCGCTGAGGTAGCTCGTTATTTGGGAGAAGGTATTCATCGGGTGATGCCGGAGGCAAAGATTACGTCCATTCCTGTTGCCGACGGCGGAGAAGGATTTGTGCAGACTATGCTCTCGGCGATGGGAGGCGAAAAGATTACTTTGAACGTGTTAGATCCGCTGATGCGTGAAGTGAAAGCGTTCTACGGTATTTTGCCTGGTGGAACGGCTGTAATCGAAATGGCAGCTGCGTCTGGTATCGAGCATCTGACACGCGAGGAAAGGAACCCGTTAATTACAACTACGATTGGAACCGGTCAGTTAATGCTGAATGCGATGGAGCGCGGATGTCGCAAAATCATTATCGGCATTGGTGGTAGTGCAACCAACGATGGTGGAACAGGAATGGCCAAAGCACTCGGCTATCGGTTTCTGGATAAAAAAGGAAATGAAGTGCCGCCCGGAGGAGGTTCGCTGGGCGAGATTGTCGAGATTGATTATTCTAAGATCGATCCGCTGGTTGGTGAAACTGCAGTGTGGGTTGCATGTGACGTAAACAACCCGCTTACCGGACCTCAAGGCGCATCGGCTGTTTATGGCCCGCAAAAGGGTGCTACTGCGGAAGTGGTTGACGAGCTGGATGCTAATTTAGCTTATCTGGCAGTGCTTATAAAAAAATATTTGAATGTCGATGTCATGCGGTTAGCAGGAGGAGGTGCAGCAGGAGGTTTAGGTGCCGGATTAGTTGCTTTTGCAGGTGGTCGCTTACAAGCCGGGTTCGATATCGTGAAGGAACAAACTGGTTTGGAAGATGCAGTTACGAAGGCTGATATTGTATTGACCGGAGAAGGAAAGATGGATGGCCAAACCAAGCAAGGTAAAACTCCCTGGGGAGTTGCTCAGCTTGCGAAAAAACATGGCAAACCACTGTTCGCTTTTGCTGGTTTTTTAGGCGAAGGCTACCGTGAATTATACGATGAAGGATTTACCTCTATTTTTGCGCTGCCAAACGGACCTGCAACTCTTGATGCTTGTATATCCAATGCGCCCGAATTGCTTGCAGATTCTGCAGAACAGGTATTCAGGGTGCTAAAATATTCAACGAAATAAATTCGATCAGCTTTTTTAAAAATAGAGAAGATCAATTTTCTTAGGGGGAAAGGTCTCTTTTGTTGTGGTTTTACGGAGATACATGTTCAGATACAAGACTCATTTCATCCTTTCGCTATTTCGTATAGTTTCTCTTGAGTGTCTTCGATTATATTTTTTGTAGATCAGCTATTATATGAGGAGTATCGATTGATTAAGTATTTAGTCATGAAACAAGTGCGAATAGATGGACGAAGATATCATTAATAGGGAATTCGCACTGTTCAGGCATACAAAAATATGATTATTGAGATGGATGAGTTTCGTTGAATTCAAAGATCTTATTGTAAAAAAATAGTAGGTAGATTAGCAAATGTAAATTTAGCATTGATTATTGAGGGGGCCAGCTTGAACGAGTATGTTTTTACTCATATAAAAGACGAAAGAAAACATGAAATTGAAATGAATTTAAGTTTCGATGCGTTCTGTTTTTTGATCGTTCTTTTTGAGAATTAGTAAATCAAATATTGCGCAAAAGACGCTCTGTAATGAGGGGAAGGAAATAAATTAATGCTTGGTGGACGTCATTTATGGATGACGCTTAGGTCCAAAGAAGAAGGATTTAGCTTTTTTTACCTTATTTGTGATTTTGATACATTTTTATGATTGATGAAACATGCGAATAGGCTAATATCATAAAACATGAATAGCCATTCGCACCTATTCTTTTTCGCAATAACTTCCAATCTTTCAGACATTATAGATACATTCAATTTATTATGCGATATAGATTGATGATGAAAACAAGATATTTTCGTTCCCGAATGTCGGTTTAAAGGAATTTTATAGATTTTTTTCGTTGAAACTAACGTTCTTAATCATTTGATTTTTGGATAGTACGGATGATTAAGAATTTATTTTAGTTTGAATTGGAAGCTTGCTTGAAGAGTAATTTGCAGCTGAGAATTTGGATTATCTATGTCAGGCATATTTTATATTAGATGGTAAATCTGTATGAGTAATGTGGAATGGATTGAAATGCATGGCCTAAATGATAAATTTTTAACTGGAGGTTATGTTAGTTATATATAATGAATTTATGACTTAATTTCTTGTTTGGGAGTTGTATGGTAATTATATTTATGGTTTACTAACCTAAAATCATTCGTTGATGAAATCACTGTTTATTTATGCTATTTTCTGTATGCTCGTATGTGCCGGGCAAGCTGTTTCAGCAAAAGCACCCTTCAAGTTTGGTAAACCAGATCCTGAAGATCTTAAAATGACGGTTTATGCTCTTGACTCGACTGCTGAGGCTGTCGTTTTAAGCAGTTATGGTTATTTTGATGCCACACATTTCAACTTCACTGAAACCTACCGGATAAAGATTCTGAAAAAAAGCGGGACATCCTGGGGTACAAAAGTATTTAAATCGGTTGGCAGCGATGCAACTGTTCGTGGTGTTACATTTAACATGGAGGGCGATGAAGTTGTTGAATCGAAATTGAAGAACGAATCCATTTTAAAGAAAAAACTGGTTAACTCGTTGTATACTGTTAGTGTCGCTTTGCCGAATGTAAAAGAAGGCTCGGTAATTGACCTGGAAGTTATGAGTAGTGGACTCCCGCGTGAATGGCGCTTTCAGGACTTGATTCCTGTGAGATACTCGGAGTTGACGATTGAAGATTCTCCTTATATCGACTATCAAAGTAACTTTTTTGGTTATGTCCCTTTTGATGTAACAACCCGTGGTCATTGGGAAATAAGTAATATTCCTGCGTTTAAGAAAGAGCCTTACATGGATTCATACACGAATTATATCAACAAAGTAGAGTTTGATTTGAGATCCGTGCATATTCCAGGTGTAGTGTATGAAGACTTTGCATCGACTTGGGAAGAAGTTGGTAAAACACTGGACGAGAGTTCTTATTTTGGAGGAGTGCTTAGCGGTTCCTCAGGCTACCTGAAAGACTATGCCGAGGAAATTGCAGCAGCTTGCTCTACCGATGAAGAAAAAATCAAGATGGCTTTCGATAAAATGAAGTCGATAAAATGGAACAGCGAAAGCAGTGTTGTTACTTCAACCAATACATTGGGTAGCGTGTACAAGGATAAGTTAGGAAACTCGGCAGATATAAATCTGATGTTGATCAGCCTGCTGGATCGGCTGGACATAAAAGCGTATCCCATTGTATTGAGCACGCGCGACAATGGGCAACTTTCGTATATCAATCCATCGCTGAACAAGCTTAACTATATCGTATGTGGCGTGGCGGTAGGAGATGGAATTCAATTACTGGACGCAACAGAACAAAAACTTCCGTACGGTCTTTTGCCAGTACGTGTTTTAAACGATCATGGTCGTATTCTCTACAGCAAGGATAAAACAGATTGGGTGAAGCTCAGCATTAATAAAAAGGATTCAGAAAAATCTTATTTCCAGTTGACTCTGAATCCGGATTACTCACTTGATGGAAAGGTAACAGCCAGTTATTCCGATTATGGCGCTTATAACAAGCGTACGGAGCTGAATGGTTACAACAGTGATGAGGATTACATCAGACATTGCGAGCAAGAAATGCCTGGCCTTAAAATAAAGAATCTTGAGTTTCAGAATAAGGATGATATAGATAGTAAGCTGATTGAGGTTTGGGATGTAACGCTAAATAACAAAGTTGATGTGATTGATGATATGGTGATGCTCAATCTTGGATTTGATGATGAGTTTAAGGAATCTCCATTTAAGTTGGACACGAGGGTTTATCCGGTTAATTATCCTTACACTTTCAATAAAAATAATACCGTAATGATTCAATTACCGGAAGGTTTCGAGGTAATGGAATTGCCTGAACCAGCCATTGTGAGGATGCCTGATAATTCCGCTTCATTCATGTTGACTTACAACAAACAGGGAAATATGGTAGTCATGAGTCGGAAGTTCGATCTGAAAAAGCAATTGTTCCTGCAGGATGAATACCCGATCCTCAAAGAGTTTTATGCGCAGGTGATCAAGAAGCAGGCACAACCATTAATCCTGAAGGTTGTCAGCCAATCACAGAACTAGTGATGTTGTTGAAGTCATTTTAATATATTGATATGCAAGGACGATTATTGCTTATTGCCCTCTTCTGTACCCTGTTGTCGAATGGGGTTTGGGCAGCAAAGGAGATTAAATATCCGATCAGCGAAATACCCGCAGAGCTGAAGAAAAATGCCAAAGCGGTGGTTCGTATGGAAAAAAGGGAGTTTGAGTTGAAATCGGACAACAAGGCAACCGAAAAAATCACACTCGCAATTAGTATTCTAAACGAGAATGGTTTGGAAGTAGCGAATTTCTACGAATACTACAATCGCTTCATACAGCTAGGCCACATTAGTGCCAGTGTGTATGATGAAAATGGTGAGTTTTTACACCGGATAAAGCAAGACGATATTTTAGACATTAGTGCCACGTCGGGTGGAACGGTTTACGATGATAACAGGGTTAAAGTGTTTGATCCGAAGACGAAGGAATATCCATTTACTGTAGAATATAACTACGAGAAAGAGTATAATGGAATCTTTATTTTTCCAACATGGTTGTTGCTTAAAGATTATAACATCTCCGTTGAGAAAGCTGAGTTTCGGGTTATCTCATCCAATGAGAAGGATATTCGAATTAAGCAGGCAAACTTTGATCAAAAACCAACGATCACGACCGTGGATGATAAAGTTGTTCGTACTTGGGAGATTTCCGATTATGCAGCCCGGGAAGAAGAACCTTTTTCACAAAGTGTGTCCGAATATACTCCGGTTATCCGGTTGGCACCGAGTTTTATCAATTTTGGAGGTGTTACTGAGGATTTTGAAAGCTGGAAAGATTTGGGACTTTTTATAAGCGACTTAAATCAAGGGCGTTGTAAGTTAACTGATGAAACGGTCGCTAAACTGCAGGAGCTCACCAAAGGCTGGTATACGAGTATATGCAACGAAAAACCCGCTATGTGAGTATCCAGGAAGGCATTGGTGGATGGCAGCCAATTCCGGCAGAGGATGTTGACCGGCTTGGGTATGGTGATTGTAAAGCGCTAAGTAACTACATGAAAGCTCTGTTAGGAGGAATCGGAATTGATGCTTACTATACCTTGGTAAGTGCAGGCAGCAATGCTTTACAGATGGATGCGGCTTTCCCCTGTAATCAGTTTAATCACGCTATCTTGTGTGTGCCAATGGAGACTGACACGCTTTGGTTGGAATGTACTAGTCAGCATGAGCCCTGTGGATTTATCGGAACATTTACCGATGACCGTTCTGTTTTGTTGATCGATAATGATGGCGGTAAGGTGGTGCGCACAAAATCTTACTCGGCGGCCGAAAATCGGAAAGACTCTCGTCTCGAAGTAACGTTGGATGAAGATGGCAATGCCATGGTCGACGTAAATGCGAAATATGTGGGTATTCAATATGATCGGATTTCTCCGTTGTTTCAGATGGACGAGAAAGATCAGAAACGGTATCTGACGAATCGTATTGATATTCCAAACTTTATGTTGCAGTCTTTTCAACATGCTGATTTCAAGGAACGGATACCTTATGCAACAGAAGAACTTCATTTGGATTTGCCGAACTATGGCAGCCGGATTGGTAATCGAATGATTGTTTCGCTGAATGTAATGAATAAGCAGAACAGTATTCCGATCGAATGTCCCAATCGCGAGTCGGATGTAGTGATCCGCCGTCCAATGGCGGAGGTTGATACGATCGTTTTCAAGATTCCGGCAGGATATCAGGTCGAAAAGGTTCCGGAACCTGTGACTTTGTCCAGTCAGTTTGGGACTTATACAGCTAGTGCTTTGACTACTGAAGACTCAATTATTTATACACGTGAGTTTAATATTGATCGTGGGCATTATATATCGGATACTTATGCTGATTTGAGAAAATTTATTCAGGATATTGGAAAAGCCGATCTGATGAAGTGCATGCTGGTCAAAAAATAGTTTTCGCTATGATCTGGTGATTATAGCAGTCATATCGTTCCGCTGAATTTCAGGAGTCTGATTTACATTGGGATGTTTTTGTAAATTTGACTCCTGAAATTGTATTTACCCGCATAAAACAAGTATTCATGAAATTGGTATTTGCGACAAACAATCCGAATAAAGTGAAAGAAATCCAGCATAAACTTGGTAGAGAAATTGAGTTGCTCGGGTTGAAAGATATTGGCTGTGACGAGGACATCCCTGAAACAGCACCTACGCTTGAGGGGAACGCTCTTCAGAAAGCGATGTATGTTTATGAAAAATTTGGCTATGATTGCTTTGCCGACGACACCGGTTTGGAAATTGATGCTTTGGACGGAGAGCCTGGTGTTTATTCTGCCCGTTATGCAGGCGAAGCGAAGGATGCACAGGCTAACATGGACAAGGTTTTGGTAAAAATGAATGGTGAGTCAAACCGCTCTGCTCGCTTCCGTACCGTAATTGCATTGGTGATTGGCGGCAAGCAATGTTTGATGGACGGTGAAGTGGAAGGCACCATTTTGAGAGAAAAGCGCGGATTAGAAGGTTTCGGTTACGATCCGATCTTTCAACCGGAAGGCTACGAACAAAGTTTTGCAGAGATGGATCTTAACGAAAAGAATAAAATTAGCCATCGTGCCCGTGCTGTTGAAAAGCTGGTTGCTTTTCTTAATCAACAATAAAAACGGGATATGCGAAAGTACCTCTTCTCGATATGTTTGTTTTTGGTCACTCTGCAGGTGTTCGCCGTAGGGCAATGGACCGATTATTTGTCTTATGTTTCGGCTCAGAAAGTCGTTGAGGCAGGCGATCGGGTATACTGTGTTGCTAACGGAGGTTTGTTTTATTACGATCGTTCGGATAACAGTATTCAAAAGTTGAATGTCATTCAGGGACTGTCGGATGTTGGCATCCAAACTGTCGCTTATGCGGATCAGTTGGATATGGTTATTGTTGCTTATGAGAACAGTAACATTGATTTGCTGATTGATGATGAGGTTTACAATATGTCTGACATTTACAGAAAACAGCTTTCGGGCGATAAGAGTGTCTACGATATTTTGGTTGTTGATCAGCTTGCTTATTTGTCGTGTGGCTTTGGTATTGTTGCCCTTAATCTCGAAAAAAGGGAAGTAAAAGACACATACTATATTGGGGATAATGCCTCGCAGGTACAGGTCAACGCGATGGCTTTTGACGGAGAATACCTGTATGCTGCAACTGAAAGCGGTATATACAAGGCTGATATCAACTCTTCCAATCTACAATATTACGGGAATTGGGAATTGCAAACCGACTTGCCGAATTCAACTGGTGCTTTTTCGCACATTGCTTATTTCGACGGGAATATTATTGCTTGCGCCGATGGCGGTGATTCGGGTAGTGATGCTTTATTCGCCTGGAATGGTCAAAACTGGTCAGCCTATTTAAGTGCTGTTACCTCAGTTAACGATTTAAAAGCTCAGGCGGAAAGCTTAGTCGTTTCATCGGAGAATAAAATTGCCGTTTATAAGAGCGGTCCAACTTTGGAAACGAGCTTAAGCTCTTACGAATTTTCAACTTATACTGCTAGTCCGATTACGCCGCAAAGTGCGATTGTTGATGATGATGGTTACCTGTGGGTGGCTGACAGTCAATATTCATTAGTGAAAATCAGTGCCCAGGGCGATGAGCAAATTCAGCCGGAAGGGCCGGTGACCAACCGCGTCATGAGACTGGCAATGAATGGCACTGATCTGTGGAAAACCGATGGCGGAAGAACTGTCTATTGGAATAATCTGTACTTCCCGCCCAGGATACAGCTGTTCCGCAACGGAGAATGGACTTCTTTTGACGGCGAGACAGTCTCTGGAATCACTGGTTTTCATGATATGATTTGTGTTGCGGTTGATCCAGCCGATAAGGATCATGTTTTTGCCGGTTCGTGGGGTGGCGGTGTGATTGAATTACGGGGAGACGAAGTCTTGAACCGATACAATAATTACAACTCAAGTTTACAAACAGCGTTGCCATCGAGCCCGAGCGAGCCTTATGTGCGTATTAGCGATCTGAAATTTGATAGTGACGGAAACCTGTGGGTAGTGAATGCTTTGGTCGATAAGCCGCTGTCGGTATTGAAAACAAGCGGTGAATGGGAAGCCTACACACTTCCCGGAATTCAGTCAAGTTACAATGCAGGAGTGATGGCGGTTACAGAGGAGGATGATCTTTGGATTACGATCGGTCGCGAGCAAAAGATCATAGTCGTTCGGAAGGCTGATGGATCGAACGAGAAGAAATTGACAGTGACGGCTTATTACAATAACGGCACAAATGAACTATTTACGCCAATGCCTGATATCTACGATATCGCGATTGATCGTGACGGCGAGATTTGGTTTGGTACTTCGGTGGGTGTCGGCGTATATCGTAATCCGGAAGATGTTTGGACAACGAATGCCTATTATGCTTCGCAGCCCGGACTGGATGAAGGCGATGGTTTGTATCATCCACTCCTAAGTACGCAAACGGTAACCGCAATTGCTGTAGATGGAGCTAACCAAAAATGGGTTGGTACCAAAACCTCGGGCGTGTACCTGATCTCAGAAGATGGTACCGAGGAAATCTATCACTTTACATCGGAAAACAGTCCGTTGCTGGATGATGAGATTACCAGTTTAGCAATTAACGAACAGACTGGGGAGGTTTTTATAGGGACAGCGAAAGGCCTCATTTCTTACAAAGGAACGGCTACGGAAGGCAGTGATGATTATTCGGATGTATATGCTTATCCAAACCCGGTTCGGGAGGATTACGACGGAGATATCGTAATTACAGGACTGATGGAGGACACAGATATAAAAATCACGGATATCAGCGGTAATTTGGTTTATAAA
>QKCF01000176.1 GCA_003246935.1 Sunxiuqinia sp.
GAGTGGCACGCTGGATGGTCCCTGGATTCAGGAAGAAAAGCCAATTACGCCTCCTAACTTTGGTCATAGTATGTTATTCAGAACCTTTGACGGCCAATTATTGATGAGCGTACACAGTCACAGAAATGAAAACGGACGTTTTATCCGTTATCCAAAACTTTTTAAAGTTGATGATTCGGGTGATAAGATTGTGGTAGGTGAGGTGTATTGAGTATCGAAAAGGATCTGTATTCCAAGATACTTACTTGGTTAGGACAAATGTGGCTTGATGGAAAGACATTTTCATTCCAACCTCGAAGCTTTGTTTTTTGTGAAATGACTTCTTTAATCGCTTGTAGTAACTCCAAACAAAGGGCTGTTAAAATATATTCCCCTTATTAATTTCAACTTAGATTTAAGAATATTAGTTTTGGTAACTATTACAGAATAGAAATATGGTCAAACGTAAAATCAGTTTGTCTGGTTTCTTCTTTTGATTGGCTAAGCTTTTATGAGAGATTAAATTCACTCCGTTGATATTATTGACTGAATGGGGAACATGCTAAAGGAAATTAACGAAGAAATATTGTGGAAGAAGATAAAGGAAGGAGATCACGAGTCTTTTTCTCATGTCTTCAAGTTTTATTATCCTTCTTTGTTCACATATGGCGTAAAATTAGTTGGAATGCCTGACTTTGTGAGAGATCAGATTCAGGATCTTTTTATTGGTATTTGGGATAGCCGGCAAGGGTTGGGTGATGTTAAAAATTTAAAAGCTTATCTTTTTGTGTCGCTTAGAAGAAGACTTTTTGCAAAAAAGAAGGAAACACTCAACCTCGGTTCTTTAACTAATATTCAAGAAGAAGATTGTAATACCTTGTTTTTTGAAAATAGTGAGTTTATTGATAAAGAATATATTTCTTCCAACTTAAAGGATATTCTCATTCGAAACGTCAATGCCCTTCCGAAAAATCAGCGTGAGATAATTTTTCTGAAGTTCTTTCATCAACTAACTTATAGAGAAATTGCAGAAATCATTAATCTAAAGGAACAATCGATTAAAAATATTATGCCTAAAATCTTGAAAAAACTCTCCGATGGATTGAACGATATTTCAAAAGATGATATTCAAGATGTTGATATTTTGTTGTTTAATCTTTTTTTGCTTTTTCGCGTAAAATAAATTCTTTTTTAGGAGTACCTTTTTCCTTATTCCTTCTCTTAGATAATAAACAAGGTTCTTATTGTTGAGAATATGAGGGAAAAGAAAGATTTTGAAGAGTTACTTGTTGACGAAGAATTTCAGAACGGAATAATTCGTTTTGATTCATACAATAGTCACGCGAAGAAGGAATTTATTGAATGTTACTCTCTTACGAACGAGGAGTTCGGAAAAGCGAGAGTTATTATTTCTGGACTTTCTCTTAAGGAGAAGTCTTTTTCCGATGATGAATTAGAATACCTGTTCCAAAATTTAAACGTAACCACTCATAAGGTCAATTTTCTTTCAAATAATCGTTTTAATAATGCTTTGGGGTGGTTTAGTCGAGTTGCTGCAATATTAATAATTCCCTTATTTCTTTCTACTGTTTGGTTTTATCTAAGAAAGACCGAGTTGCAATCAAAGGCGGACGAATTGAGTTTGTTGGCGGATGTTACTAATACTGTATTTGCACCAATTGGAGGGCAAACGACAGCAGTTCTACCTGATGGCTCTGAAGTTTGGTTGAATTCGGATTCAAGAATAACATATCCTGCCATTTTTAGAGATAATGAAAGAGATGTCGAGATTTCGGGCGAGGCCTATTTTAAGGTTAAAAAAGGAAAAACAAAGTTTGTTGTAAAAACAACCGGCCCCAGCATTGTTGTGCATGGAACAGAATTTAACGTTCATGCTTACCAAAATGAGAAAATGATTAGTGTGGCATTGGTCGAAGGAAAAATCTCATTGAAAAAAGAAGGACAGGGACAAGGTAAGAAGCCGATGATGATGACTCCGGGGGAGATCGCTTTTTTTGACAAGGATAATGGAACATTGGAGAAGAAAAAAGGGGACGTATATATCTATACCTGTTGGAAGGATGGCAAGTATGTCTTTAGAGGTACCGCGCTATCTGATATTTTAAAAATATTGGAACGGAAATATGATGTGGAGTTTGAAATTCTGGATTCTGACGTAGGACATTTTAAATATGAAGCAACTTTCACGAATGAACCGATTACTCAGATTCTTGAACTTTTAAGTTTTTCCTCGCCTCTGCACTATCAATATATAAAGCCAATAAAAAAACAAGACGGAAACTATTCAAAAGCTAAAGTCAAATTGTGGAAATAAAATAATAACTAAACACCAATGCTTATGATCTAAGAAAAAAGATGCGGCGAGTGCTACCAACACCCCCGCATCCATGGATTTATTAATAAACCGTACTAACAAATCTTTACAAACTTATGAAAAAAATGAATGTTGCAACACCAACAAGCGGGATTGGTGTGCGAAAGATTTTAAAAATCATGAAATTAACGCTATTCCTAACTTTATTCGTTGTTACAAGTGTTTTCGCGAATAACACCTTCTCTCAAAACCGCCTTTTGTCGCTGGAAATGAGGAATATTACGGTGGAGAAGGTTCTTCTTAGTATTGAGGACCAGAGTCGTTTTGTTTTCATCTACAACAAAGATTTAATTGATGTTAACCGCAGAGTTGATGTTAAGCTGGACAACGCAAGTGTTGAAGAAATACTAGATGTTGTATTTGAGAATGCGGGGGTAAAATATAAGATTATCAATAATCAGATTGCACTTAGTCCTGATTACAGTAAGAATAGTCAGCCCACTAGTGTAAAAGGAAAAATCACTGATGTTGCAGGAATTCCACTTCCTGGAGTAACGATAGTTATTAAAGGAACAACTCAAGGAACAATTACCGACTCCGATGGTAACTATTCTTTAGATAATATTCCGGCAGATGCTGTTCTGTCTGTGTCTTTTGTTGGAATGTTGACTCAGGAAGTACCTGTTTCAGGCAAGGGCGTAATTGACGTTAGCCTGGAAGAAGAAACCATCGGGTTGGAAGAAGTCGTAGCTATTGGGTATGGCACTGTTAAAAAAAGCGATTTAACCGGCGCTGTTTCTTCTGTTCGTTCAGAAGATTTGGAAAAAGCTACGCCTGTAAATGTACAGTCAGCCTTACAAGGTCGTGCTGCGGGTATTATGGTCAGTTCAAATTCAGGGGCGCCAGGTACTGAAGCAAGCATTCGGATAAGAGGAATGGGGACGGTCAACAACAATAACCCGATCTATGTAGTTGACGGTATGATTGTCGACAACAGCGATAACAACGGGGAAGACGGAGACAATCTGGCCAAAAACCTGAATTTCTTAAATCCATCGGATATCGAAAGCGTAGAAGTCCTTAAAGATGCTTCAGCACAGGCAATTTATGGCTCTCGGGGGGCCAACGGAGTTATCCTTATTACCACGCGAAAAGGGAAAGAGGGTGCCCCAAAAGTAACTTTTAGTTCTTCAATAGGCATTACAAGTGTTTCCAGTTTAGGAAAACTTTTGGGAGCAAAGGATTATCTGGATTACCTGCTGACGGCCTACTATAACGGATATGTCAGAAGTGGCGGAGATGAGAGTATTGATCCGGTTAATATAAACAGTACAACACAAAAGGCAAAAGCATTGTATGATAAAGGATACAACACGGATTGGATGGACGAGATTCTAAGTAATGCCGTCAGCCAAAATTATAATATAGCCATAAGGGGCGGTTCTCAGAAAGCACGCTATTCTGTAAGCGCCGGATATCTAAATGAGGAGGGAATTATAAAGAAGAGCGGTTATGAAAGATATTCATTCCGTCTAAACACCGATTATAATTTAGGAAAATTCATAAAAATTGGGGAAAATCTAGGGATTACAAGTTCTCAAACTAAGCAAATAGCAGAAGATTTGGGGGGAGCCATATCTAATGCAATGGTGGTGGATCCTCTGACTCCGGTCATCAATGAAGATGCTGATGAGAGCGATGTGAATTATAAATACAATAAATATTCTGTTGCTCAAATCGTAAGCGGAAGCGAGAATCCAGCCAGTATTTTGTCACGGACAAATACAAATGGGGAGGGATTGTCCATTGTAGGTAACGTATTTGCAGAAATTACGATTTTAAAAGATCTTAAATTTCGTTCAAGTTGGGGGTTTAATAAATCATATAATGACATTTCCGACTTTGATCCTGCATATTATCTCTCCGCAAAATTTTCAAGAGCACTGTCCAAGGTGTCTCTCAATTCATACAGGAGCGATGAATGGGTTTTGGAAAATACTTTGAGCTATAATAAAACGTTTAATGATCATACGCTTTCTGCTGTGGTCGGCTACACGAGAGAACATTCTCATTATACCTTCACCAATGCAGCGAAAGAGGGGACTGCTTCCAATGCCAGAGAGTTGTGGACTTTTTCTGCAGCGACGGATAATCCTTCGGTTACAGGTTCATACAGTAACCTTGCCATGATGTCTTACCTGGGACGTATCAATTATTCTTACAAAGACAAGTATATTGCGACTGCATCATTCCGTAGGGATGGTTCCTCAAAATTTGGGGATGGCCATAAATGGGGCTCATTTCCTTCTTTTTCGCTTGGTTGGAGACTAATAAGCGAGCCATTCTTCCAGAATTTTGCAGGAAACATTTTCAGTAATTTTAAAATACGTTCTGGTTGGGGGCAGATTGGTAATTCCAGTCTGCCGGTATATAATGCTTATGTTTCTCAGGTTGGAACTGCGTCTGGTTACAGATACCTATACAATAATACACAGTCACCCGGCTATTACCTGACTACCATTGGGACTCCTGATATAAGTTGGGAAACAACAAAACAGCTCAACCTAGGTGTAGATATGGGCTTTTTAAAAAATGCACTGACTGTTTCTGCTGATTATTATACAAAAAACACGGAAGATATGTTGCTCCAGATTTCTTATCCTTATTATGCAGGATATCCCTCCACAGCTAGTCCCTATTCCAATGCCGGTTCTGTTAAAAATAAGGGATTTGAAATCGTAATTGACTATCAGGGCAAAGCTGGTAAACTTGGTTACGGTATTTCAGCGAACGGCGGTATTTTTGATAATGAAGTAACTGATCTGGGAAGTGGACAGAATCCCATCATCGGGGATTATCAACGGACAGAATTACACAATTCAATCGGGCGTTTTTATGGTTATGTAACCGATGGGATTTTCCAGACAGAAGAAGAAGTACAGCAATACGTAAGTGCTAACGGAACGGTATTACAACCCGATGCCCATGCCGGGGATTTCAGGTTTAAGAACCTTAATGGCGATGATGATATCAATGCCAACGATAAGACATTTATAGGAAACCCGTTACCTGAGTTTACTTATGGCTTAACACTGAACTTGTCATGGAAAGCCTTCGACTTCACTGCATTCTTTCAAGGCTCATATGGTAACGATATCTATAATGCCACTCTGGAGAGGTTGGGAACTAGTGCCGGGGAATACAACATTCTTCAATCAGTCTATGACAATGCTTGGAGGGGCGAGGGTACATCAAATTCCCAACCGATTATGTCAACGGTTAATGAAAATGATAATTACAGAATTTCAGATTATTTTATAGAAGATGGTTCGTATTTGAGGCTGAAAAATGTTCAACTTGGATATAACCTTCCCAAATCAGTTTGTTCAAAATTTAAAATATCGGATGCCCGTATATTTATCGGGGGAACTGATTTGCTGACTTTCACAGACTATTCAGGTAACGATCCGGAGGTTGGACAGAATGGAACGGCAACCGATGGTTTGGGTGTGGATGCATTTGCCCCCTACCCCAAAACAAGGAAGATTACCTTTGGTTTTAACGTGTCATTTTAAGCTAATTAACTGATAAACTAACGATTATGGAAAAGATATTTGAAAATATAAAATTAATATTCATTTCAGCATTGTCCCTGATCTTGTTATTATCGGGATGTGACAGCGCTTTTCTGGATGAAACCCCGGCAAGTGTATTAACCGAAGATTCTTATTACTCAACTGTTGATGAACTAGAGACCGGTCTGACAGCCTGTTACTCCTCTTTTATAAGCGACACCTGGAATGGCTTTGAGTCATGCCACTGGATATTTGGCGATGTTGGTTCCGATGATGCGGAAAAAGGAGGGGAAAATGAAACTGACTGGTCGGCCATTCAGGAAATCTCTTATTCCCGGCAGGTTTCGTCAAATTCGATTGTGACCAATTTATGGAAATATCTTTATCAATCTATAGCATATTGCAATCTGGTTATCGATAAATCGGTGGATGTAGAAGGAGATGAAGATGAAATCGAAAAGATCGTAGGACAGGCAAAATTCTTCAGGGGATTGTGCTATTTTCACTTAGCTATCAATTTCGGAGATGTTCCTTTGGTTACTTCTTATCTGACGCCTTCTGAAGTAACGTTAGCCAGAACTCCTGTTGATTCAGTTTGGATTCAGGTTGAGTCTGATTTTAGTGATGCAACTAACCTTCCCCTTAAAAGTGAGTGGAATGAGACAGGAAGGGTTACCTCTGGCGCAGCATGGGCTATGCTCGGTAAAGCATATTTGTTCCAGGAAAAATATACAGAAGCAAACGTAGCGTTCAGCCAGGTTGTTGAATCAGGGGAATATTCCCTGGTTTCCGATTATGGGTATATTTTTCGCCATGATGGAGAAAACTGCGATGAGTCAATTTTCGAACTGCAACATGCCAATGGTTTGTCCGGTGGTAACATGGGGACATATTTAGGAGTTTTTAGGATTAGTCGTGACGCAGATGCTGGCGGGTGGGGATTTGACTGTCCTACCGAAGACTTACTAAATGAGTTTGAGGATGGAGATCCCAGAACCATATACACATTTATGTACCCGGGTGATGTTTTTCCAACTACTTCAGGGACTTATACTGTAACCAACAGCGTTTCTCCTACGGGGTATCACAGTCGTAAATCGTGGATGCCTTCATCTGAAAGGGCCGGTCTCAGTTTGGGTTCTTATGATATTAATTATCGTTATCTAAGATATGCTGAAGTCCTTTTACTGTATGCGGAATCATTAAATGAAGCAGGCGATCCTTCTTCGGCGTTAACAATGCTCAATATGGTCCGTGCCCGTGCACGGGGTACTAGTACGGATGATCCACAAAGAATATCGTCTGCTTACGACCTTTCCTATACTGGCGATTTATTACCGGACGTAACTACAACGAATCAAAGCGAACTGAGAGAAGCCATTTGGCACGAACAACGGGTTGAATTGGCCGTTGAAGGACATCGCCGCGAAACTCTCATTCGGACAGGACGCTTTATAGACCGGATGGCATATGTAAAAGGAGCTTCTGTTGACGAAGATGAACTTTTACTCCCAATTCCTTCGAATGAAATCGACCTTTCCAACGGGCTTATAGAGCAAAATCCAGGTTATTAATTTCACGATGATATAACCGGACTATACCTGAAGTTAATGAGTCTCAATTGAAAGTAGGTCATATCATTAAGCGAATCAAGGTCTGAGTTAAGATGCTTTAAAAGAGTAGTTTGAGTTTTGGAATTTGAAACTTTGGAAAAGTTTATCGAAAAACTCGTTGCTTTTAAATTACTTGAGGTATTTAGATCTTGGTTCGCCTTTTTGAGTAATCTTAATTTGAGCCTCGCCCTTAATGAAGACAAGAGTTTATAAATTTAAATTGTTGATTTACATGAAGATAAAAAAAATAGCATTCTTATGTGTTTTTCTGGGGTTGTGCCTCGCTACATTTGCTCAAGAAGCCATTTGGAGCGGACAGGATATTATTTCACCCGAAATACACGGTGATAACAGTGTTACATTCAGATTTAATGCGCCTTACGCCAATTCTGTCGAAATTGTTGGTGACTTTTTAACAGGAGAAAAAGTGCAAACTCCATTGGGCGAAATGAATGCTCCGGGTAAAGAATCCCTGGAAAAAGACGAAAAAGGAATTTGGTTTTACACCTCACCACCACTCGCATCGGAATTTTACAAATATTCTTTTATTGTCGATGGTTTATCGACCACTGATCCTAATAATCCATTTTTAATCAGGGATGTGGCACGCATAACCAATGTATTCCTCATTGGCGGAGGACAAGCCGATTTGTATAAGGTAAACAAAGTGCCTCATGGAACGGTAGCGCAACGATGGTATAACTCACCCGGTAACGAAATGGAACGCCGCCTGACGATTTACACGCCTCCGGGCTATGAAAACAGTGAAGAAAAATACCCGACATTTTATCTTCTACATGGTGCAGGAGGAGATGAAAAAGCATGGATTGAGCTTGGTCGCGCTGCGCAGATAATGGATAACCTGATTGCTCAAGGTGAAGCTAAACCCATGATTGTGGTGATGCCCAACGGAAACGTTTCGCAGGATGCAGCTCCAGGAGAAGGTAGTTCAGGGTTCTACAAGCCACAGTTTACGGCCCCCGGAACAATGGATGGAACTTACGAAAGAACTTTCCCAGACATTATCAGTTTTGTAGAATGTAATTATCGTGTAAAAGCCGACAAAGCCGACCGCGCTATTGCCGGACTTTCGATGGGAGGTTTTCATTCATCGCAAATTTCCAAAGAATACCCCGATATGTTTGATTATGTCGGGCTTTTCTCAGCTGCTGTCGGAAAACAAACAAAAGAGTCCGAAGTCTATCAGAACTTTGATGAAAAGCTGAAAATTCAGTTCTCAAAAAGTCCTAAACTTTATTGGATAGCTATCGGCAACGACGATTTCCTTTATGAAATAAATGAAGATTATCGTAAAAATCTGGATAGAAACCAATTTCCATACAAATACTACGAAACAAAGGAGGGGCATATCTGGAAGAATTGGCGTATTTATTTAACGGAATTTGCACCTATGTTGTTTAACTCAAATGAGATCAATTAAGAATCTTTTGTGTGAAAAAGAAATATGTAATTCACGAAAATAAATACTGTAGATAGAAAGATTACTGTCAGTTGATACTGCCTTCGATTTTCCAATTAATAAAACCAGAAATTTTATCGGAATGGGAGGTAACCGCTTTGAAATGAGTGTTTTTGTCTGATAAATAAAAATTAAAATGAAAACAAAAAAAATAGTAAAAGTATATTGTTCTGTGCTTTTTGGTGTATTGTTCAGCGTATATGGCTGTCAATCCAAATGGACTCAACAGGAGAAAGATGGTTATAATTTAGTCGAGAATATTGGGGGACAAACTTTA
>QKCF01000293.1 GCA_003246935.1 Sunxiuqinia sp.
AGTACTGGAATACTCCGAATACCGACACTTTATACCAGTTCTCGAGAGGGCAAAAGAAGCTTGTAAGAATAGCGGTCAGGAAGTCAGTAATCATTTCGAGGATATCCTCGAAATGATAGACCTTGGAAAAACGGCAAAACGTGAGGTCGATAGTGTAAAACTTTCCCGCTATGCCTGCTACCTCATCGTCCAAAATGCCGACCCCGGCAAAGAAGTTGTTGCCTTGGGGCAAACCTATTTTGCGGTACAAACCCGAATCCAGGAAATTCAACAACTCGAAGCGTATCAGCAACTATCAACCGAAGACGAAAAACGCCTGTTTCTCCGCGACGAAATGGCCAAACATAACGTGCAATTGGCTGCCGCTGCCAAAGATGCTGGGGTAATTATGCCATTGGACTACGCTATCTTCCAGAATCATGGGTATATGGGCTTATACGGAGGCTTGGATGCCAAAGCCATACACGCCCGCAAAGGCTTGAAAAAGAGCCAGCAAATACTCGACCACATGGGCTCTACGGAGTTGGCTGCTAACTTATTCCGTGCTACGCAAACCGAAGAAAAGCTGAAACGCGAGCAAATAAAAGGCAAGCAAAAAGCCAATAAAGCCCACTACGAGGTTGGTAAAAAAGTGCGCCAAACCATTGAAGAACTAGGTGGTACCATGCCCGAAGACCTCCCAACGGCCGAAAGCATTAAAAAACTGGAACGCAAAGCAGAACAGCCCGAACTGAAAAAGCCAAAAAAAAATAAATGAAAAATAAATCCGAAAATAAAATGACGCTAATAACTGATTAATAGTCGCTTAATTTATTTTCAAACAACCTATACCAAAAATAAAAACCGATGACCCGCAAACAACCGCATAGCCAATGCAAATAATCCGGGCCATCAACCAAATCATACAAATCACAGTTCAGACAACAGCATACTATGACCAATTGGAAAGAATACAAATTAGCAGATGTTGGTAAAATAATCACAGGCAAAACACCTTCCTCAAAGAATCCAGAACAATGGGGTGATAAAATGCCTTTCGTTACTCCTACGGATTTTGACAACTACAACAAAAACATTTATAGCGCGATAAGACACTTGTCCAACGATGGCATAGATGCTTTTCAAAAAAAGGTTTTACCCGGAAATAGTATTATTGTAACCTGTATCGGCTCCCAAATGGGAAAAGTAGCAATCAATAAAACTAAATGCGTAACGAATCAACAAATAAACTCTATCGTCCCAGTCAGAGATTTTAATCCAGACTTCATTTATTACGTTTTGTCTTCCATGCAAGACTATCTTAGAAATCTTGCCACCGGAGGCTCAACTATGCCGATAATAAACAAGTCTAATTTTGAAGATATTATCATTTCCGCCCCCGACCTCCCCACCCAAACCGCCATTGCCGAAATCCTCTCGTCGCTCGACGACAAAATAGAACTAAACAACAAAATAAACGCCGAGCTCGAAGCACTCGCCCAAACCCTGTTTAAGCAATGGTTTATCGATTTCGAGTTCCCCGATGAAAACGGCCAACCTTACCGCTCGTCCGGCGGCAAAATGGTTCACTCCGAACTCGGTGAAATACCCGAGGGGTGGGAAATTAGTCCAATTGGTGAATTATTTGATTTTGTTGTCGGAGGTGATTGGGGAAAAGATGAATCAGACGATGAACATACAGAAATGAATTTTGTAATTCGAGGCACGGATATTCCTACTCTAAAGAATGGCTCAAAAGAAGCAATTCCATATCGAGCCATTAAACCTTCGAAATTAAAAAACAGACAATTAAACGTTAACGATATAATCATTGAAATATCAGGTGGCTCTAAAGGGCAACCAACAGGAAGAACTATTTTAATTACACAAGAAATATTAGACAGGTTAGATAGTAGAGCTATCCCTGCAAGTTTTTGCCGCTTGATAAGACCGAAAAACAACTATGCAGAATTCTTAGGTATCTATTTGACTAAAATTTATGATGAAGGAAAAACTTGGGAATATCAAAATCAAAGTACTGGGATAAGCAACTTTCAATTCAAGTTTTTTGAGTCTGCTGAGTTACTCGCGTTGCCAAAGGAAATTAGAGTTCTAACCGAGTTTAACGAACTGATTGGTGGTTTTTACAATTTAATGACCACTAATGAAAATCAAGAACTAACCAAACTACGCGACACTCTCCTTCCCAAACTAATCTCCGGCCAAATTGAAGTCGCTGAAGCAAACAGTCAGAACCGTGATTCGCTTGATTTACTTGATGAAAAGGATTATTAGTAGTTATGAAATACAGCGACATCACACAGAAAATAATCGGGGCATCAATGGAAGTGCATAAAATATTGGGCAATGGCTTTCAAGAAGTTATTTATCAACGAGCATTAGAAATAGAAATGTCTAATATGGGTCTGTCATTCCAAAAAAGAGAATACGAAATGGATATTTACTACAAAGACAATAGAATAGGTGGAAGACGAGTAGATTTCTTTGTTGAGAATTGCATTATGGTAGAGCTAAAAGCTCTGATTAATCTTGAAGATGTTCATTTAGCACAAGCTATGAATTACTTAGAAGCCTACAATGTAGAAATCGGTTTATTAATAAACTTTGGTGCAAAGAGCCTTCAATTTAAAAGAGTACACAATAACTCATTAAAAAGTTAAGGCAATCATAAATCAATTTAATCAAGAAAATCAAGGTTAAATCAAGGTTCAGACAATGAGTGTAATTTCAGAAGATAACATCGAGCAAATCATCATTCAGGAGTTTATCGACCTGGGCTATGCCTACATCAACGGGGCCGATATTTCGCCCGATGGCGCTGCTCCCGAGCGCGAGTACAACGAGGTGGTACTGAAGAATCGCCTGCAACAGGCTATTGCTACCATCAACCCAACAATACCTTATGAAGCACAGGACGAGGCCCTGCGTAAAGTGCTCCGCTCTGATAGCCCCGAACTGTTTCAGAACAACTACCAGTTCCACCGCTACCTCACCGAAGGGGTCGATATCGAATACCGCAAAGGCGACCGCATTGTAGGTGACAAAGTGTGGCTCGTAGATTACGAACAGCCCTCCAATAACGAGTTTTTGGTGGTTAACCAATTCACCGTGATTGAGGGCAACACCAACAAACGCCCCGATGTCATTCTGTTTGTCAATGGCCTGCCCCTAGTGGTTATCGAACTGAAAAACGCTGCCGACGAAAACGCCGATGTTAACGCAGCTTTCAACCAGCTGCAAACCTATAAACAAGCCATCCCGAGCCTGTTTCATTACAACGCGCTACTGGTGGCTTCCGATGGTTGGGATGCCCTCTATGGCTCGCTAACCTCGCCCAAACAGTTTTTTGTGCCTTGGAAATCAATCGATGGCCGTTTGGTTGCCGATGCCGATATTCCGCAAATGGAAGTTATGGCCAAAGGCATGCTCAATAAGCAGGTACTTCTTGACCTGGTTCGCCATTTTACCATCTTCCACCGAAACAAGGAGAAGATAACCAAGATAGTACCCCGCTACCACCAGTACTTTGCGGTAAACAAAGCTGTTGAAGCAACAAAGAGGGCTACTGCCGCAAATGGCGACCAGCGCGCCGGGGTAATCTGGCACACACAAGGCAGTGGAAAAAGCCTCAGTATGGCCTTCTACGCCGGAAAATTGGTACTAGCACTCAACAACCCGACCTTGGTCATCCTAACCGACCGCAACGACCTCGACGACCAGCTCTTCGACACCTTCTCGCTGAGCCAGGACATCCTGCGCCAAACGCCTGTACAAGCCGAAAGCCGGGAGGATTTAAAACGGCTGTTATCGGTAACTTCAGGGGGTATCGTATTTACAACCATTCAGAAGTTCCTGCCCGAAGTCGAAGAACGAATCGACCTTGGAAACGGCAAAACCAAAGCCATCAAGGGGCAGTTCGAAGAACTATCCGACCGACGAAATATTGTGGTGATTGCCGACGAAGCCCACCGCAGCCAGTACGACTTTATGGACGGCTTCGCCAAGCACATGCGCGATGCCCTGCCCAATGCCTCCTTTATTGGCTTTACCGGCACGCCCATCGAAAGCACCGATAAAAACACACAAGCTGTTTTCGGCGATTATATCGACGTGTACGATATTCAGCAAGCCGTTGAAGATGGCGCCACAGTGCGCATTTTCTACGAAAACCGCTTGGCGAAAATTGCGTTAAAAGAAGACGAA
>QKCF01000215.1 GCA_003246935.1 Sunxiuqinia sp.
CAGATAAACCCGACCATAAAATTGACTAATGCTCCTTGTAGCGGATGGCGCAAAAAAGTCGTTAGCTGGGTGTTGATGCTGCCTTGAACAGCCAGTAAAGTGCCGATAAGCAATACAATAAGTGTGTAAATTATTTTCATGTAGCTAATAGGTATTTATACTGAAGGTGAAAAAAATCGCTATTCTCATCAATGACACTTTTCGAAAAGTATTAAAAATGAATGCGAATCACATAATTCTCGAAAAGCACTGCCCGGTTATAGCAGATCCGTCGCAGGTTTGTAGTGGCGCTTTAGCCAGTGTGCTAAACCGTCGAGACCGGGGAAAAGCACACGCTCGGTTATATTAGCTTGATCCAGTTTGTCTCGAACTTCCCATTTTAATTCTTTCGGGATGATAAGCCGGCGATACAAGTACAAGTCGGGGTGTTCAATCAACCAATCATCAAGAATGGCCGTTGGGTTCGACATGACGGAAAAGAATGCAAATTGGTTGACGATCCGCTCGTCCATGCTGGGTGGTTCAAAAAATGCAACTTGGTTTTGTCCCATTACTTGTTCAAAGTGGGATAAACGGTGAATACTTTCTTCCAGCATCTCGATGGTAAACGCATTACACTTTTCTTCGAGCAAGCTTTGGTGTAGTGGGTTGCTGATTAGTCGGTTGGCTTTTACAAAATCCACTTTCCAAATTACGCCATCCAGATCGTATTTCTCCGTATTTACGGTTGCAAAGTGCATGGCAATAAAAGGCGAGTAAGTCCAGTCGAGCAAGCGGGTTGGAAGTCCGTGGTGCTGTGCTTTTACAAGTGCCCGCCAAAATGATCCGGAAAGCTGAGCTTCCTTTGAAAGTGAATATTTGCGGAAGTTTCGCAGTAGGTGATATTCCAATTCCGGGCGCGAACCGCAATTCCGCAGAAAACTGCTTTTTAGCTCGTAGCTTGCGTCCGACAGACCTCGAAAGGCATAGTCAGACCGATAGCGTCCCATGCCGGGTTTCCAGGCATCTTTATACACCTCCTCGCACAATTCCTCCCAACTGTTTACAATATAGTCGTTTTGGTATATCGCTCTGTTTTCCATGATCTTTTTGCTGATTGGTTCCAATTCGCAGGCGATTCAAGTCTGCAAAAACTTCTTGAAAGTTATAACTTTTAAATAAGCTGATGGCTTAAAAACAGTGAATTTACGCTTTCTTTGAATTTGGAACGCCTATATTAGAGTGTTCGAAGTGCAGAAAGAATGATGATTCTCAGAAACCTGACTATTACCTTTTTTCTTATGTTGGCCAGTTCACTGGTGCAAGCTCAGAATGCAGACGACACGAATCGTCTGTTGCAGGTGCCTGTTTCTTTTCTTGCGGCAAATCCTGAACATCCTATCGGTATTTTTTCGCTCGATCTGCCATTCTACTTTCCAAGTAATCAAACACCAAATTCGCAGTTTGTGGTTTCATACACCATGTCGAATGTCTGGCATCCGCAGGCGTGGTTTTATTATCCTCAAAACCTCACTGCAGAACAGAAAAGCTTAAATGAAGAAATTTATATGACTTGGCGGCCAACTTATTTTCAAGCAATTGGAGTTGAAACCCAAGTGAAGACTTTTCAGTCGGATGGGGTACTGCAGCATTTTCGTTTCGCCTGGCTTCACAAATGGAAAAAGAAAAATAGCTTGATCCTGAATATGAATGTGCACTTGCTGAGTGGCGGTTCATCCCCGGTACATTATCTGGTGAGCGATCATTTTATCGAGGCTTTTCATTCAACCTTTGCTATCGATGATAATTACGGACGAAAGCTGTATCCTTTTAATCGAGCCAGTATTCTTTTTCGCGATGAGGATGGAAATTCTTATCGGAAAGAAAAAGGCGATTGGTTTACCAGTGTTATTGATGCCCACTATTACAGGGAGGTGTTGGTGCATTCGTCGAAAAATGCTTATGGGCAGTTGATGACTGGGGGACACTTGTCTGTTCCACTGAATAGTTTACATCGTTATGTGATACCTGGTATTTCAGTGGGGTATCGCTACGATCATTTGCTAAGTGCTAAAACATCAATGACGGCTGCACTCGATGGGGGAATAACAAACCCAACCTTTCTGAAAATAGGAAGTAGTGTTAAGGCTATCGACAATTCGTGCAGGGGAGCGTTCAAATTTTATGTCGGTGCAAACTGGGCTGTAAATAATCAAAGTATCCTTCAGTTTGGACTGCTCAGCAATATTCAAGGTGCTTTGTTGGATGGAGCTAATAATAAATGGGGGCAGCTTGGCTACGATGAAATAGGAGTGGAATACCTGAGTGAGGGCGACATGTGGGAAGGTGAGGAAATTAGTCAGGAATTTTGGCTGGCCAAAATCACACCGGCTGCAATGTATTATTTTTCGTATCAGACTTTTTTTGTTGTCGGGTGGACACATAAATCCCATCAATTCAACTTCTATGTAGGCGAGGATTTTTTCTACATTAATAATGCGCCCGACTTTCAGTTGGGCTTCGAGTATTGCATTCCTTTGGCGAGAAAAAAATAACGCAGACCTGCGAGTCTTTTTTTATGAACAAGCTTGCTTTTTTCTTGTTTACTGGTCAAAACTTATTTTGTAATGACTGATATCTCAAATACAAAGGAGCGCTTACCGCGTTGGATGAAATCGCAACTGCCAAGTGGTGAAAACTATTCGAAAGTAAAGCATAAACTCAATACAATATGTACTAGTGGCAATTGTCCGAACAAAGGAGAATGTTGGAATGCCGGTACCGCTAGTTTCATGATTATGGGTGATCGTTGTACCCGCAACTGTCGGTTTTGTTATGTGCAGAATTTAATTCCGGAACCTTTGGATTGGGATGAACCTCGCCGGTTGGCAGAAACAATTAAAACACTTAATCTGAAGCATTGCGTGATAACATCGGTTGACCGGGATGATGTTCAGGATGGTGGAGCACTTTTTTGGGCCGAAACTATTCGTAAGGTGAAAGAGCTGAATCCGACAACGACGATGGAAACCCTGATTCCGGATTTTCATGCGAAAAAGGAACTGGTGCAAAAGGTAATTGATGCAAAGCCGGAAGTAATTTCGCACAACCTGGAAACGGTGAAGCGTCTGACTCCTAAAATCAGAAGCACTGCTCGCTACGACCGTAGCCTGAAGGTGATCTCATATATTGCAGAAGCAGGCATTGTCGCTAAGTCGGGTATTATGCTTGGTTTGGGCGAAACACCAGAGGAGGTGTTGGAAGCAATGGATGACCTAAAAGCTGCCGGATGTAAAGTGTTGACCCTAGGCCAGTATTTGCAACCCGATCCCCACTTAATGAAGGTTGTAGAGTACATCACTCCGGAGCAGTTTGAAATTTACAGAAAAGAAGCCTACAAACGTGGTTTCCGGTATGTGGAGAGCAGCCCGCTGGTTCGTTCTTCTTACCATGCGGAACGCCATGTGAATGCATAAATCAAACACTTATGAACAAATCATTACACCAATTGCTTGAGTTGGAAGAACTCACGCCCGAAACTTTTGTGTTGCACTTCGAACGGAATGACTTTCAGTTTAAGCCGGGGCAATACGCCGTGTTGCGCAACCCCGAAACTGCAGAGGGAAGAGAATATTCCATCTACAGCTCAGAACAGGATGAACGCCTTTCATTTTTAATTCGTAAGGTGGAATTCGGAGATTTTTCTCGTTATCTACGTCATCTAACAATAGGAAGTGAACTGCAAATAGAAGGTCCGAGAGGTTGTTTTGTTTTGGATGAAGATATACTTTCTGGACATCCAACATTATTGATTGCAACAGGTACCGGTATTTCGCCGTTTCATTCGTTTGTCCAAAGTTATCCGGAACTAAATTACCGCTTATTGCATGGGGTTCATTTTCCCGACGAGGCTTATGGTCGAGATACCTACAATTCGGATCGTTACCAACTGTGTACTTCTCGACAGGAGGGGACCGATTATTTCGGACGAGTGACATACTACTTGAAGGAAAATCCGGTATCAGAGGATACCGTCTGTTACCTCTGTGGAAATTCCGATATGATAGAAGAAGTAACCGATATATTGGAAGGTTATGGCGTAAGTGCCGAGAATATTCGGTCCGAAGTCTTCTTTTAGAAAATTACATTTGCTACAATTTATAGTTAAGAATTTAGTTTTTAGGAAAAGAATAGCAGCCAAGCGCTGCTATTTTTTATTTTTGCTACACCGTTTTCATATTGTGTGATTCTTAAAATCAGAAATGAAGAATATTAAAATCTCAGAAGAATTGGCCGATAAATGCCCCGATATTTGTTTGTCGTGCATGAATTTTTCAGAGAAGACCTATGGCAAATAATAGAGCATCGTTGCCGGGATATTGCGGTGGAACAAATCAAGCTGATACCAAACATTGCAGCTTCGCGCGATGCTTATAAAGCTTGTGGCAAAGATCCGGCTCGTTACCGCCTTTCAGCAGAAGCATTACTTCGAAGGGTAGTCAGCAAGAAGGGTTTGTATCAGATAAACAATGTTGTAGATGCGTTGAATTTTGTGTCTATCAGCACAGGCCTTTCTATTGGAGGTTATGATGCTGATCAAATTCAGGGTAAGGTGACCATGGGAATCGGGAAAGCGAACGAACCTTACGAAGGATTGGGACGAGGAGAGTTGAATATTGAGGGTATGCCCGTTTTCAGAGATGAAAAAGGTGCATTTGGTACTCCGACCTCTGACTCGGAACGTACGGGAGTTCGGCAGGACACCAAACGATTTTTGATGGTGCTGGTTTCTTACAAAGGTATTAATCCGCTTTACGAGCCGACTCAGGCTGCTGTTCAGTTGCTGAGCGAATATGCTTCAGCATCTTATGTCGAAACTTATCAAATTACTGTTTAAGATATGCAAGCTGTTTGTCGTTTTTTGCTCAAGTTATTAGGCTGGAAAGCTGTTAACGGGGT
>QKCF01000444.1 GCA_003246935.1 Sunxiuqinia sp.
GGTAAACATGGGTTGATGATTGGTCCCATCATGTTGAAAAGTGTACGAACCTTCAATGCGCGACGAACAGGTCCAACGTTTTTCATCGCCGGATGGAAAAGTGGTGCGTGGAAAAAGCAGATGCCAATTTCGTCAACTTCTTTTCTCAATTTGTCAATATCGTTGCTGAACTTGTATCCGAAGTATTCAAACATATTCGACGCTCCACTCACAGACGAAAGCCCGTAGTTACCGTGTTTTGTAACTTTGTAACCGGCACCCGCCAATACAAAGCAGCTTGCTGTCGAAATATTGAAGGTGTTTTTACCATCTCCTCCGGTTCCAACAACGTCGATGGTGTTGAACTCCGAGAAGTCCACCTTTACACAAAGGTTTAACAACGCTTCGCGAAAACCGGCAAGCTCTTCAGCTTTCACGGTACGCATCCGGTAAACTGTCAGGAATGATGCAATTTCTGCGTCAGTGAATTGTCCTTCTGCTATTTGTGTCAAAACCTGACAGGCTTGTTCTTTATTTAAGCTATTCCCTGTAAACAGGTAATTCAGTGTATCTTTCATGTCTTAAATTCCAAGTTTAAAATTTCAGGTTGAAGTGAAACTTTCGTTCTCTGATATCTAAAAATTGAATAGTCTATTTAGTTTTTCAACCAGTTGGCGATTATCTTTTCTCCTAATGGCGTGAGTACCGATTCCGGATGAAACTGAACGCCGCGGACATCGTATTCTTTGTGTTTCAGTGACATAATTTGTCCGTTTTCATCGAGGCTGGTAACTTCCAGACACTCGGGTAGTCCTTCCTGGTCAACGATCCAGGAGTGATAGCGACCAACGTCGAATCTTTCAGGAAGTTCCTCAAAAAGAATCGGGTCGGGCGAAGTTACACAAATTGGCGTTGCAATGCCATGCAAAACCTGACTCATATTTGTTAATTTGGCGCCAAATGATTCTCCGATGGCTTGGTGTCCCAAGCAAACGCCCAGCATGCTTTTGCGTGGTGCAAATTCCTTGATAATGTCCATTAATAATCCCGCTTCGGTTGGAATCCCCGGACCTGGAGACAGAACGATTTTGTTGTATTTCTCTAAATCGCTAAGTTCCAATTCGTCGTTACGAATAACATCAACCGGCAGTCCGGATATTTTTTTGATTGCATGCACCAGGTTGTAGGTGAATGAATCGTAATTATCGATGATGACTATTTTCATTGTCGTAAATTCTAAGTTGTGAAGCAATTAAATTTCTTTGGCAATTTCGATGGCTCGTTTCAGGGCGGCCAGTTTATTATTGACTTCCTGCAGCTCATTCTCTTCAACTGAGCGGGCAACAATACCGGCACCTGCCTGGTAGTATAGTGTATTTCCTTTGCTCAAAAATGAACGAATCATGATCGCATGGTTAAGGCTGTTGTCGAATCCTATAAAGCCTATGGTTCCACCATAATAACTGCGGCGTTGGTTTTCGTAACGGTCAATCAATTGCATCGCCATGTGCTTGGGCGCTCCTGATAAGGTTCCTGCGGGGAATGAATCACCCAAAACTGAAATCATGTTTGCATCTTCAGGTAGTTTGCCCGAAACCTCGGAAACCAGGTGGATAACATGAGAGAAGTATTGTACTTCGCGATAATTATCAACCCGTACATCGTCGGCATTGCGACTAAGGTCGTTACGTGCCAAATCAACCAACATCACGTGTTCTGCATTTTCTTTTGGGTCGGCACATAGTTTCTCGGCCAATAAACGATCCTGCTCATCATTTCCGGTGCGTCGGAAAGTTCCTGCAATCGGATTGATAATTGCCCGACCTTTTTTGATGCGTAATTCTGCTTCCGGGCTTGAACCGAAAATTCTATAGTCGCCGTAGTCGAAGAAGAACAAATAAGGCGATGGATTCACTGACCGAAGTGCACGGTACAATATGAAATCATCGCCTTTGAATTTTTGTGAGAACTGGCGGGATAGTACAATTTGGAAAACATCTCCGCGGAAACAGTGCTCTTTGCCTTTTGTAACCATGTAACGATATTCATCATCGGTGATATTCGAAACTTCTTCACCAACAGTGTCGAACGAAGTTGTCGGAAAAGTAAGGTTGCGAAGCAGTGATTCGATGTTGTGCATTTCCGCTTGTTCACCTTCCGGGAGATTCTCGATCAGGGAAATCATATCTTTAGAATGATCGATCGCCAGGATATATTTATAAAAATGATAACGGACTTCAGGAACAGCGTAAGCTTCCTTTTTAGCTGTCTTAATCTCAATCTTCTCGAAATATTTAACGGAGTCGTAGCTTAAATAACCGAACAAGCCGTTGGCGGGAGCACTTTTTGTATCACCTGTCAGTTGAAAAGCTTTGTAGAAGTTGTTCAGCTCGCGTTCAACGGTGAAGTGGTCTGCAGCCTGAATGGTTTCCTTGGCTTGTCCGGGGTATTCAATGCTGATTACTCCTTCGTCGGCAATGAAACCGGCTAGTGGTTTAATGCAGATGAACGAGTAGGCATTCTCGTTGCCATGGTAGTCGGAGCTTTCGAGCAGCACCGAGCTTGGGAATAAATCCCGGAACTTGAGATAGACGCTAACTGGAGTAAGCGTGTCTCCCAGGATCTTTTTGACGTTAACTTGAACTTGAATAGGTTTCATATTTAGTGCATTTAAATTTTTTCTGAAATTGTGTAAAACAAAAAAGCGGCTTACCGTGTCCGATAAGCCGCTTTTTCATACAAAATTGACATGATAGCTACGCCTCTTCACGGTATTGTGAAAAGTAATTGCGCCACCACCAAATTGTTGTCATTCTTGTATGCATTGTAATATTTTTAAAAATACCAATATGGCTATAAACTTCTAAAAGCAAGAAGACCCCACCACGGAAGCCATATTGTATTTATCCATTAAATCGTAAAACGTGTTGTAAAAAAATGAAATATTTTACTTAAACGCAAATTTTTATTGCGAAATTAAGGAAAAGCTATGAAACAAGAAGAAAAAAGGTTCACTGAAAAAGAATGTTTTAAAGTATGTTTTCGACTTGAAACAAAAGAATTATACTAGCCGTATTATTCAGTAAAGCTTTGCAGTTCTTTTTTTATTCTTTTTATCATTATTTATTGGGGTTGATTGGTTGAGCACTGCAAAGTATGAAAGGTAATTTTAGTTGTTTGTTTGGAGGTAAGCGGTGGATACAGTTCCACCGCTTTTTTTATGTCTTTTTTCAACCAATAAGCTACTTGTTAGGAATATCAATATTCACCGGAAGTTTTTCTCCGCGCTTCGTAATTAGGTTTGTGGCTTCGTAAAACATTTTTAAAACCGGCATTTGTTCCACTTCTTCCGAAATACCGGTTAATTCAACTGAAACCGTTCGATTTGCCGGTAGTTCTATTTCTTCGGGGCATGAAAATCCTACTGATGGTTGGCGCTGGTGTAACTTAAACGGAATATCGCTGTTGTTATAGATCTGCAGGTATTTGATGTCTTGATCTATCAAATTCAGCTTTTTTGTTTTTATCTGAATGGCAGCTATGAAGATAGGGGTTAGAAAACGACGTTCTGCAATAAGAGTGTCGTTAAAAAGAACTGCCGTGCGGTTGTCTACTAAAGCTGTTTTAATGGCGCTTTCTGTTTTGTCCATTGCAAAAACCAACGTGATTGGGCGCGAGAATTTCCCTTCGCTGTATTCTTGTGTGCTTGGTGCATGAACATCGGAGTTCCCCAAAATAACAAGATTCTTTTCCTGTGCCCACCGAACAGCTTCCGGATAATACTCTTTGTGATTGTAAATTTCGATTCCCTTTAGAATGCCAGCGTTCATCAAACGGGTATGTTCGGGCCACCAGATGGTGGTATCCGGTTGTTGTTCTTTCCAGCCAGGGTGGCTCCAAAAAACAAAAGCTCCCTGTTCTCTTGCTTCAACACAAGCTTCCCACCAATCCTCACGTTCCAACAAATTGGCATTTTTAATAAAAATGGCGTTAAGGTGTCCAGGGGGCATGTTGCGGGTAATTTCGGCTCCTCGTATAAGGACAATTCCGAGTTGATCTGCCAATGGTTTTGCAACTTCGTAAGGACGGTTGAGGTCGGCTTCCATGTCAACAGAGTGCGGGCGGTACTCAATATGATCGGTAATCGCTATAACATCCAGTCCCTCAGTCCATGCTTCCTCTACGCGCACAGTTGGCCACACATCGCCATCTGAAAAGACGGTATGCATATGGAAATCGCATTTGAGTGTTTGATAACCAAGAATATCCGGGACTCGGATCTCCTTACGGCTTTGCCCGTTTGCTGCAGAAAACAGCAAAATCAGGATTAGCGATGTTAAACTTCCTAAACGAATAAGCATGTTCATGAAAGCAATTTTTGCGCAAGTTACTTAAAAGCTTTGAATAGATGCTGTTAGCACTGTTAAGGAATTGTTTCTTGTAGAATGACCATAATATACGCTTGTCTCAGGGGCGATTGTAATTTTTCAGACGGTTTTGTGGACAACTGTGCCATTCTGGACGGCTGTTTTAAGTTATCATTCAATCGTTAAGCTGAATTTCAACGCTTCAGTTTTTAATTGTATCTTACCGCCATGAACTTAAACCACAATAGTTAGATATGAGTAGATTATTATCATTACTGGCTTTCAGTCTTTGTTTGACGACGGAGCTGTTGGCCGGGGTGGGCGAGCGACCACTGAGCTTGGTGCCCCAACCCAATCACTTGGATATTCTTCCTGGTATGTTTACCGTAACTGATGAGGTTCAATTGGTTGTTGCAGATGATCAATTAGCAGGAGAGGGAGAATATTTGAAAGCAGCATTGGCTGAAGCGACTGGATTGGATTTTTTAATCACTAAAAATGTGTCCGCAAACACTTCGATTGTTTTAAAGTTGGATGACAGCCTGAGTGGTGACGAGGCTTACCGAATCCGTTCGTCGGAAAAACAGTATGAAATTATAGGAAAGAACGCAGCGGGTGTCTTTTATGGAGTTCAAACGTTTCTGCAATTATTTCCGCCGTTGGAGAAAGGTGCGGTTAATTTGCCGCTGATCAGTGTTGATGATGAACCTCGTTTTGAATGGCGTGGTATGCACATGGATGTGTGTCGTCATTTTTTCTCGGTTGAGGTGGTTAAAAAGCTGATTGACGAGATGGCCAAATATAAACTGAATACCTTTCACTGGCATCTGACAGATGATCAGGGCTGGCGGATTGAGATCAAGAAATACCCGAAGTTGACGGAAGTGGGAGCTTGGCGCGACGAAACCGTTGTTGGTCATATGGCGGAAGCTCCGCACAAGTTCGACGGTGAAAAGCACGGTGGTTACTCTACGCAAGAGCAAATTAAAGATGTTGTAGCTTATGCTGCGGCCCGGCACATTACTATTGTTCCCGAAATTGAGATGCCAGGACACGCGCAAGCAGCTTTGGCGGCATATCCCTGGTTGGGCTGTTTTAATGATACGCTAAAGCCATGGACACTATGGGGTGTTTCGGAAGATGTGTATTGTGCAGGCAAGGAATCGACTTTCAAGTTTTTAGAGGATGTATTGGATGAGGTTTGCGAACTGTTCCCCGGCGAATACATTCATGTTGGAGGTGATGAGTGCCCCAAAGAGAATTGGAAAAAATGTCCGCTGTGTCAAAAGCGAATGAAAGAGGAAGGTTGCAAGGACGAGCATGAGTTGCAAAGCTACGTCATTCAGCGGATGGAGCACTACCTGGAGAAAAAAGGTAAAAAGATTATTGGCTGGGATGAAATTTTGGAAGGTGGCCTTGCCGAGAATGCTGCCGTTATGTCGTGGCGTGGAGAAGAAGGAGGAATCGCTGCGGCGAATCTTGGGCATAAAGTGGTGATGACTCCGGGCAATTGGTGTTATTTCGATCACTACCAATCAACCGATCCGAATGAAGAAACAGCGATTGGAGGCCTAACAGATTTGGAAGAAGTTTACGGCTACGATCCGGTTCCGGTTCAGCTGGACAAAGAGAATCAAAAACTGATTATGGGTGTGCAGGCAAACCTTTGGACTGAGTATATCCCGACAGCTGAACACCTGGAATATATGATTTATCCGCGTTTGTGTGCCTTGGCTGAAGTGCAGTGGACACAGCCGGCAAACAAGAATTTTGCTGATTTCGAAAAGCGTATGGATGATAATTATATTCGTCTGGCTCAGGATGGTATTCACCTCAGAATACCGGCCCCCGAAGGTTTGAGCCCCGTTGAAATTTTCAGTTCAAAAGAAGCAACGATCAAGTTAAGCTGCGTTGCCGAATCTGCCGTGATGCGTTATACCACTGATGGAAGCGAACCTACCGACTTCTCGAAGGTTTATGAAGGGCCTTTCACGCTGAAGCTGGATGGCGATGTGACTTTAAAAGTTACCACCTTTCTGAAAGGTGGCACGCGTAGTTATACAATCACATCAATTTTGAAAAAGCAGGCGTTGAAACCCGTGAAACTGAAAAATCCGAAGGCCGGGTTGCAGTGTAGTTTTTATGATGGTCCGTTCCGCTCGTTTAATGAAGTTGGAGGTGATGAAACCAAAACAACAATTGTTGAGGGTTTGGTAATTCCTGATGATATGAAGGACAGCTATAAGGGATGGGAGTTCGATGGCTACATCAAGTTGCCGAAAGATGGCGTATACTATTTCTTATTGGACAGTTCGTGTGGTTCGGGAATGTACCTCGGCGATCAATTGGTGATTGATGATGATGGTTTCAATTATAACTGTATGCGAACAGGACAGGTTGAGTTGAAGGCCGGGTATCACCCAATCAAACTGAAACTGTTTAATACCATTTACGGGCAGAGCATTAAGCTGAGCTATAAATTGCCGGGTAGCGATAAGCTGATTGAAGTGCCGGCAGACAGTTTCTTCTCGAAGTAGAAAAGGAAGATAACAGGATAAAAGAGGCCTTTGCGATTCGTTAAGGCCTCTTTCTATATGGTGTTATTCCGCCAATTTTGACTTTAACATTTCGAGCAGTTCCTCGTGTTTGTCTTTGCAGTTGCAGCGTGTGCGCATCAGCTGGATGCTGCTAACAACGATGAAAATAGCATCGAACACCAGCAGGAAGGCCCAGTTGACTTTGGGTTGTTTGATGAATCCATAGTTGGCTACGGCAAACACAAACAAACTTCCGAAAAGCAGCGAGAAGAACGCTTTTGTTTTGTCGGTCTTGAGTTTCAATTCAATCGTTTCGCCTTCCGAAATAACGAGCGCACCCTCACCGTAACGTCGTTGAAATGATTCCGGCGCATCACCCATCATGTTCGGTTTAAACAGGATTTCTTTTCCTTCGGTTTCCACTTTCGAAAAACCAATTTCCGTTAGAGCATCAGCCAGTTGCATGGATAACGGTTGTTCTTGATCCTTCAGTATTGCCTTGTTCAGGCTTAGTTTGGTTTCAACTTTCAATTGAAGTTTATTCATGCTTCGTCAACTTTGTAAATCGATTGCCAATTTAGTAGCTTCATTCGGAAAAGTTGCCTGTTTATTCTTTTAAGCGCGTTTCTTCCTGTAAAATTTTCAGAAGCTTCCCGGTAGTTGCTTTGGACGTTGTGAAAATTTCACAGAGAAAATCGTCCTTCTTTTTAATTACAAGGGTGCTTAATTTTTTTTGATTTGCAGCTTTTTCATCGGTTTTACCACAATTGGCCGACGGCAGTTGGGGCAGATGTAAATCTCGCAACCAGTGCAGGCAAAGCAGTTGCCGCAGTCGCGTTGCAGCTCGTCTTTGGCATACTGACCATCGCAGTTGGTGCAATTAAGCAGTTCTTGCTTCGGCATCGATTCGCTTTTTACGTTTCTGAATGAGCGACACCAGTTTCATAACTCCGAAAAGCAGAACCAGGGTGAAAATGATGGATGCGCCGGAAGGAATATCAGCATAAAACGAAAACAGTAGCCCGGAAAAAGAGCCCAGGAATGCGAAGCCCACCGAGTACAGCATCATGTGCCGGAAGTCGTGTGTGAATAGGTTGGCGGTTGCCTGTGGCAAGGTAAGCAGCGACATGATCAGGATGATGCCAACTACACGGATATTCATTACAATGGTTACAGCAATCAAACTAATTAGTACGTAGTTGATCAGGTTGACGGGCAGCCCGGTTGTCTTAGCAAATTCTTCGTTGAAGGCCACGTATAAGATTGCGCGGTACATCAGGGTGAAAAAGGCAATCAACACCAGCGAAAGGGCGGCCATAATCCAGATCTCGGTTGTTGACACGGTAAGGATGCTTCCAAAAAGGTAACTCATCAGGTTTGGTGCATAGCCGGGCGACAGGTAGATGAAGATGATACCGATGGCCATGCCAAGCGACCACCAAATGGCGATGGATGAATCTTCGCGAAGGCGTGCCGTGCGTGTGAAATATTGAATCCCCAGGCCCGATAAAACAGAGAAGATTGCTGCTCCCATCAATGGATTCCATCCCAGGAAATAGCCAATGCCGATGCCGCCAAACGAGGCGTGCGTGATACCGCCGCTGATGAAGACAATGCGGCGCGAAACAATGTACGTGCCGATAATACCACAGGTAATGGCAGCAAATAGCGATGCCCAAAAGGCATTCACAAAAAAGTCGTATTTAAATAGATCAATGATCGTGCTCATGGTTGTGCTTGTGGTCGTGGTCGTGTTGTCCGTGAAGGCCGAGTACCGTATGCGGAACTTCGCCGTGTGTGATAATCTGCAGCGGGCAATTGTACGAGGCCAGCTGCTCGGTACTGATAACGTTGCTTGGGTGATAATGCAGATTTCGGGCAACGCAGGCAATGGTTTTCACATAGTACGAAATGGTGCCAACATCGTGCGAAACCAGGATGATGGCCATGCGCTCGTTCAGTTCTTTCAGTTTATCGTACAGCTCGCTTTCAAATTGATTGTCGACGAAGGTGTCCGGTTCGTCTAAGATCAGAAGTTCCGGTTGGTTCATCAGCGATCGGCATAGAAAAACACGTTGCATTTGTCCACCCGAAAGTTCACCAATGGCTTTGTCGCGCAGGTGCAGCACGCCCATATTTTGCAGTAGGCTTTCGGCATAGGCTACTTCCTCTTTGTTATTACGAAAAAGGCTGAAATTGCGGTGGTCGGTTTTTCCCGAACGTACTACATCGAGCACAGTGATCGGGAATCGCTTATCAATCTGGTTGATTTGCGGAAGATAACCAACACGCGTTTCCGGAA
>QKCF01000025.1 GCA_003246935.1 Sunxiuqinia sp.
GTCGAATATTGAAGATCCTCGATGGTCATTTTTAGCACGTCAGGCCCGACGATTGTATCCATTAAAATATCCTCGGGTACTTCCCATGATCCGGATTGAAGTTTCATTTTAATCCGGTATCCGGAAGCGTCGTTTATCCCGTTCCATACGAGGTACATATCGTTCGTATTAACGACCTTACAAGCATATGGGTCACTTGAATTACCCGTGTTTCCCTGATACCTGAATACGGCCATAAACGACCGGTTTAGTTCTTCATCTGTTGGATTTAAGCCGCTCAAGTCATCTTTTTTGCAGGAATAGATTATCACTGCCGAAAAGAGAACAAGAAGCGCTACTATATTGAATTTTTTTCTCATGTCTAGTGCATTTTTTGTTTGGTAAGCTTTAATTGTAGCCGTAGTAATTTCGATATGCTCCGTTACTTAATTGCAGAGCGTCATTCGGGTAGGGGAGCATATAGCGCACCGGAGGTAAATTGTCAGGGTCGAAACTTTCATAAGTGGCATCAATTCCTCCTCTTATATATCCTCGGTAAGAATAACTACACTGGTCTTTTGGATACTCAGTGTTCTCATCCCCCCAGTTGTAAAATTCGGCCATTAGCCAATCACCACCCGGGCTTAAGGTTGATTCCCACGGATTATAGAACTCAATAATCGGCAATGATGTATTTGGATAGATATTAATATCGCCCGGATTGTCCACGACTTTGTAGAACATTGTTGTCGGAAGATTATCATATTTGTCTGAGCCGTCGAGCGTGTTACCATCCATTAAAGAACCAACGATATAGTACTCCATGAAACTATCGTATACGACTTTTGAATAAAGGTTCCATCGAACAAGGTCTTTCCAACGGATATTTTCCCCTCCAAATTCCCATTTACGCTCGTTGACGATAGCGTCGAAAAAATCCTCTTTGGAAGCACTTATCTGAGTCATGTAATCATCTACTTTCTCAGCTTGATCATCAGTGGAGAATGCACGGCTGCGAACTTGTTTGAATGCATCAATTGCTTTCTGCCCGTTAGGACCACTAACTCCATCCTCATATTCATTTACAGCTTCCGCATACATCAATAAAATGTCAGCGTAACGCATATAGGGATAATTTATACCTGTATTATTCTTACTATCGGAGCCCAATGCGCTTGATGAGTTAGCCCATAGTTTCGACCATTTGTTGATGTGCGTATTGTAGTCTGTTCGAACCTGAGGTTGTCCTTCGGCATCGTAATACCACATACCCACTGTATAGTCTTCACGAAGGTCGCTGCGGTCAAACGAATATCGGTAGAATGCATTAAGTCTGGCCCCTCCGTTAACTTGTCCCCAAATGTGTGACGTCAAATCGTCGGTTGCACCTACTGAGCCGCCCTGAACGTAACCAACGTTTCCGCTGGATCCGCGGAGGAATGGAATTTCAAAGATTGGATCGTCAGCGTTGTCAACAACATTGTTACACTCATCAATAAAGACCTGTCTGAAAGATTTATTGAGCTCGTGAGTTCCTGATACAATAACAGAATCGGCATAGTCCATCGCAATTTTGTAGTAATCTTTGTAGTCGGACTGACGTTCCATTGTGCCGATGTCAGACATGCTACTCTTGTTGGGGTAAAGAGAATAGCCGGCGCGCGTTAAGGCCATTCGGGCAATCAACCCATGGCAGAATTCGCGGGAAACTCTTTCAACGCCGTCTTGTAGTTCGTTGGCATATGTCATACCGGGCGCGACTTCTATCAGATCATTGATTAGTGTATCCAGTACTGCATTTCGGTCGGTGACAGGAATAATCAATGACTCCAGCTCGTATGCAGGAACGGTAGAAAAAGGGATGTCGCCATACATCACAACAAGATCGTGGTAAAACATCGCTCTCAGCGTTTTGGCCTCTCCCAATTGTTGAGTAAGCTCAGTATCTTCCGAATCGAAAATGGCACTTTCCTGTATACCTTGGATGAAAATATTTGCTCGTTCGATTCCTTCATAGGCTTTGTTCCAGAATTTACGAACAGATGATCCGTGCTGCGTACCGTCAAAACATTCGAAATCATCGCCGTTTGTCGATCTAATGTTGCTGCTGAAGGTTTTGAATTCAACATCGCTGTTAAGCGCAAGGTCATAAAAGTAGGTTTGACCGTAAGCATCAGAGCTCATTAAAGTGGCATAAACCGATGTCAAAACACGATTTATTTCGTCTTTGCTTCCGAAAACATAATCTTCTCCGTATTTGGAATCTGAGCTTACATCCAGGTAGTTATCACATGCTGTTAAAGCCAGCAGAACTACACTAAAAAATAGATATATCTTTTTCATCGTAGATTTGTTTGAGTTTACAATGTGACATTTATGCCAAATACGAAATTCCGGCTGCGTGGATAGCGGTTGTAGTCTACACCCGGTGTAAGACCGGATTGAATGTCTACCTCCGGATCATATCCTGAATAGTTAGTCCACATCCATAAATTGTAACCACTGAAGAATACGCGCAAGTTGGTAAGTCCGACGTCATTTAGCACCTTGCGTGGAAGAGTGTAACCCACGGTAATGTCTTGCAGGCGAAGGAATGAACCATCTTCAATAAAGTAGGAGTGAGTCACTTTTTTATTGATATCGACAGGACTAAATATTTTTGCATTGGCATTCACTTCCCTATACAACTCAATGTATCTTGAGTCATTCACCATTCTGTCGCCATAGGTACTTTCTGCGTAAACCCAACGATTGTCTGAATTGAATTCAGGTAGCACATTATAGTAGTTATTGTCGTTGTTTTCGAATGATGAAAGCGTATATCGGGTGGCGTTATTTACATCAAATCCATAGATAAAATTAAAGTTGGCGGAGAAGTCAAATTGGCGCCAGCCGGAAGAAAAGCCAAAACCTCCACTGAATTTGGGATTGGTATTTCCGATGACGACCCTGTCGTTATCATTCACGATATTCACATCTTCATCGCCGTCTACGTAATCAACCATATTTTTGAATTTCGGTTTTCCAGGGGCTGTTCCGAAAAGAGCATCATTATTAACAGTTCCCGGAAGTGCGTCGTATCCATAGCTTCTGTTTAATTCAAATTCATCAAATCCGTAGATGCCATCATATACGTACCCGTAAATAAGTCCTAACTGGTCGCCAACTTTCAAACAATAGTCATTATCCGATGACTTCCAGCGAGAAGAAGATTCCCAACGTGTATCTTCTTCTCCGTTAAGCTTATCGATGCGTGTTTTATTGGCACCAAATGTAAAATTGGCATTCAGGTAAGCCTCTTTCGTTTCAATAATTCGAGCGTTTAAGGTGAAGTCGAATCCTCGGTTCGTAACCTGGCCGATGTTTTGCATTTGTCGTGTGTATCCTGAAGTTGCAGGTAGATTACTTTGGTAAAGCAAGTCGGTTGTAGTATTCCAATAGAACTCAGGAGTTAACGAAAGACGGTCCTTAAACATGGCAATATCGAATGCGAAGTTGCGGGTAAGTGTTGTTTCCCATTTAATATCTGTATTGGGGAAGGTTGATCCGCCTGAGTTGACGTAATATTCGTAGCCGTTTTCGTCAATCTCTCCCCAGCCTGGACCACCACTGGTACTGACTACATATTGATAGCGCCACATGTCGTCGTCAATTCGGTTATTCCCTGCTTTTCCAACAGCAACACGGAATTTCAGCATGGAGAACAAATCCTGATTAGCCATGAAACCCTCTTTTGAAATAACCCATGCTCCTGAAACAGCCGGGAAGTATCCCCACTGCTTGCCCGGGGCGAATTTTGTGGAACCGTCAGCGCGGAAAGTTGCAGAGAAAAGATACCTGCCATCATAGTTATAGTTTGCTTGACCGAAGAAAGAAGACGTTCTCTCCGGAGATGTAACGGAAGATGTGACCTTCCATGGTGTTCCCAGTCCCATGTTTTTAATTGCAATTTCCGGCTCAATTTCTTTTGGGAAATACCGAGCAGAATTTTCAGAAGATGTTAAGACCGAGTTCTGAATCTCTTGTCCTGCTAATACAGAGATCTTATGTACTCCTTTTGTAAAAACATAGTTCAGTGTGTTTGTTAATCCATATTTGTCACGTCTTTGATTGCGGATTTCAGCTGCGGGGAGGTTATTATTACTTGCCGCAGTTGACGTTAAATCACCCCAGAAACGATCTCTGTAGTAAAAGGCCATAAATTGAGACCCTTCTGAACGGAAGGTAAGGCTGGGAGTAATATTCCATTCCAATGCAACCTGGTTTGTAAACTCGTATTTATTTTCGAGCTGATAGTTCTGATCCATGTCGCCCTTTGGGTTTGTGTACTCAAAATACCGCTCTTCGTCTGGATCAATATCTTCTGCAGGTAGGAATGAAAAGTCGCGAATACCATTCGTTGGACGGTATCGCAGTACGTCGATAATACCACCACCGCCAACGGCATCGGCTCCTGCACCTTTGTTTTGACGGTAGCTGATGCGTGGATTGATCAGCAATCTGACTTTGTCCGATATATTTGCATTAATCTTAGTATTCACATTGGTGCGGCTAACTCCGGACCCGATAAGTACACCCTTCTCATTGTTATGGGTGAGACTTGTATTAAATTTCAGGTTCGGACTACCACCACTAATTGTCAGGTTATACATGTAGCTCATTGGGTGTCCTCCCAGAACTTCGTCTTGCCAATCATTTCCTTCGAATCTTTTATAAAGATCGAAATCGGCAGGGTTACCAAAGTTGCCGCGAAATTTTTGACGTCTGGAATTATTAGTTACAACAGCGTCGTATTGCATTTTGACGAATTCATATGGATCCATCAAGTCGATTTTGCGAGCAAGAGTTCTTACTTGAGAGGTGTGGTTAAATGTGACAGTTAACTTTCCTGACTGAGCTGATTTTGTGGTAACAAGTACAACCCCGTTACCTCCTCGGGCTCCATAGATTGCTGTAACTGAAGCATCTTTTAAGATGTCGATCGATTGAATGTCAGTAGGTGGAATATCGTTGATATTATCAGCTGGGAAACCGTCAACAATAAATAGAGGTGAGTTACTTTGTGTTACAGAAGTACCGCCGCGAATCCGAATGTTAACTTCAGAACCTGGTGCACCATCGGCAGTTGTAACCTGCACCCCCGCAACCTTACCTTGTAAAGCCTCTGCAGCCGATGCAACTGGAATTCGTGCAAGCTCAACACCTGAAATAGATCCTACAGAACCGGTAAGGTCCTTTCGAACAACGCTTCCATAGCCCACAGCAACGACCTCTTCTAAGCCTACTGAATCTTCATCTAATGTGACATTCATCTCGGAACTGTTTGCCGGAAGTTCCTCTTTTTTCATTCCAACAAATGTGAAAATTAACGTCGCATTCGCCGGCAGGTCTTTTAGACTGTAATTTCCGTCATAATCAGTAATCGTTCCTTTTGTCGTTCCTTTTACAGACACAGTAGCTCCGGGAATCGGGTTGCCGTCTTTGTCGGTAACCTTACCTTTTATCGTTTTTACACCTTGTTGTGTAGCTCCGGGAGTTGCTCTCGACGGAGAGTTTTGGCTCCCGGAATAAAGTACGATTTGCCGATTCTTGATAACAAAGTCGGTATTTGTCCCTTCGAAGATAGCATGGAGTACTGCTTCGATCGATTTGTTTTCCAAATTGATGTCTACTTTTCGTTGAACATCAATTTTACTGTCATTATACATGAAGAAGTAATCCGTTTGTTCTTCAATCTCCCGGAGTACGTCTTTTACAGTTGTGTTTGACATATTCAGGTTAAGTGAAGAAGCCTGTGAGAATCCCTCAGCGTGAACCGTCATAAAGGTTATTAGGAGTAGTAAAGTTGTTAGTTTCATAACACGAATTAATCGCGACAGGTAATATAACAACCTGTCGTTGTGCCTAAATGTCTTTTTTTTCATAAGTTTGTTTTGTTGTTATTTTTTACTTTAAACCTTATTGAGGTTTAAATCTTAGAGGAAAGTGCGCCAACACTTTCCTCTTATTTTTTTGTCATAGGCTAGTTGTTTAATGAGTTAATAATCACTTTTTCACCATCTATCTTGAAGTTGAAGTCTGTTGTTAAGGACATCAATTGAAGTACCTCTCGTAAACTCTCTGTTTTGATCGTCATGGTATATTTCTGGGTATTTGCAATCGGTGACGCTATAATAAACTCAACACCGTACCAGCGTTCCATTTGTTTCAATACTTCGGCAAACGGGGTGCCATCGAAACGAAGTATCGCTTCCTTCCACGAGGTATAGTAGTTCGTGTTGACGGTTGTGTTTGTCATTTTCCCGCTTTTTAGTTCAATCCGGTTTTGTTGTCCCGGTTTCAACAAACTGGTTTCCCTGCTATTCTTGTTGAATACTTTTACGCTTCCTTCCACGAGAGTTGTCAGTATTTCGTCATCAGCCTTGTATGCTCTTACATCGAAAGTTGTTCCAAGTACTTCAACATCGGCTAAATCTGTTTGAACTAAAAAAGGATGCTTTTTATCTTTCTCAACTTCAAAATAGGCTTCTCCGTTTAGTTCGATTTTGCGATTTTTTTTGAAGTTGGCGGTATAGCTGAGTGATGATCCTCCATTCAGATAGCCGGTTGACCCATCGGGCAACAGAAACTGTACTTTTGAACCTTTTGGGGCACGAATTTCAGAATAAAGTTGATTAGCTTGATAGTAATTAATTCCGAAGTAAATGCTCGAAACTAAGATCGGAACCAAAAGAACTGCAGCTACCCTGTTGTACCACATGATTAATTTATTCGAATTCGAGCCCGAATCCTTTTTTTGAATGTTCTGGTGTATCTTTTGAAGAATGTGACGGAGATCCAGTTTCTCGTTGGTCGTTTGATCCCAATGGGTACGGGATAATTCTCTTAACGATTCCTCATTTGAATCATCAGAGAACGTTTGCATGATGAAATCTTCGTCGTCTTTTGATTTTGACTTGAAATATTCATTAAAACGGCGAATTTTTTCTGGTCGCATAGGTTTGTTAAAAAGATTACATGAGGTAATATCCACACATAGCCGTTTACACCTAATGCGTTTTCAAAAAAAAATCAGAAAAAGTGAATGTAGAAGAAAAGTAAAGTGACAAAATGTTCTCGACCAAGCTCATTTCTCAGAAATTTTAATGCTGTATGGAGGTGATTTTCAGCTGTCTTTTTGCTGATTGTCATTTCCTCTGCTATTTCCAAAATATTTTTGCCTTCGATACGACTTTTAATAAAAACCAGTTTTCGTTTTTCCGGCATTTGCCCGATCAGGTTTTCAATTATCTCGGTTAACTCCCAATAGTTAAAATCCGGTTCTGCCGACGCTGGCTCGGATTGTTCTTGAACGGCATGTTCAAGGTATTTGCTGACAATATTTTTAGACCTGAAATATTTTTTGACTTGATTGTAGGCAATCGTGAAAAGATAGGATTGAAAATCGAGGTCGTATTTAAGTTCTGTTCGTTTCTCCCATATTTTAATGAACACTTCCTGAACCAATTCCTCGGTATCCTCTTTTGACTTAAAATAGCCGTAGGCGAAATGATAAAGCTTTGAGCTGTATATTTCAAATAACTGGTTGAAAGCCATGATATCGCCATTCATCAGTTTCTGAACTAGTTTATTCAAATAAGCTTTATTCTGCATCAGTTTTGGTTGTGTTCGAAGTCCAAATTTAGTAAAGCATTTTCTATATATAGGCTTAATGACTTACATTTTCAAATTTTATTATGTCATTAAGTCTATTCATCCCCTGACAGCATAAGTGGTTTAAAACCTTTATTACGGTTGACGAGGCGTTTCGTTATTACTTATAATCATTATAAATTGATGTAGTCTTTCATGGTCGTTATGATTAGTTTGTTTATGACGATAAATGATTTAATACATTGTTCTGCAGACTCATTATCCGTTTTCGATGCTTTTAAACCCGATTTCAGAGGATGCAATTAGTCGTGTTGAATGTGCATGTAAAAAGTTGCTGCGCGGCATGTCCTTGAAAACTTTAGGCGCTTTGGCTATATTTGTTAGCCTTGCTAAAAAGCAACTAAATCTCGATAAAGACTACGATGAAAAGGAGCAGACAGCGGGATTTCGAAAATAAAACCGATAAACTAAATTGAAATGAAAGCTTTTAAAGTGATTGTTCTTGCCAAGCAAGTTCCGGATACCCGGAATGTTGGCAAAGACGCCATGAAAGCGGATGGCACAATTAACCGTGCAGCTTTACCGGCGATCTTTAACCCCGAGGACTTAAATGCTCTCGAACAAGCGCTACGAATCAAAGAAAATTTCCCCGGAACAACAGTAACTATTCTAACGATGGGCCCAGGCCGTGCTGCTGAAATTATTAGGGAAGGAATGTTTCGTGGTGCCGACGATGGAATTCTGTTAACCGACCGTGCTTTTGCGGGATCAGATACCCTGGCTACTTCTTATGCCATTTCTCAGGCGCTGAAAAAAGTAAAAGACTACGACATTATCATTGCCGGTCGTCAGGCAATTGATGGGGATACAGCACAAGTTGGCCCGCAGGTGGCCGAAAAATTGGGCTTGCCTCAGGTAACCTATGTGGAGGAAGTTCAAAAAATTGAAAAAGATAAGATCTTTGTCAAACGACGTTTGGAGCGTGGAATAGAGATCGTGAGTTGTTCACTACCTATGGTGATGACAGTAAACGGTTCAGCCCCAGATTGCCGGGCACGTAATGCAAAGCTTATTATGAAGTATAAGCATGCAAAAACCGTTACAGAGCTTCAGAACTCAAACGAAGATTATTTACATCTGTATAATGACCGTCCGTATTTGAATATTCCGGAATGGACTGTTAGCGATATTGAAGTTGAGCATGACGAGTTAGGACTTAGCGGTTCGCCAACAAAAGTGAAGACTGTCGAGAACGTTGTGCTTCAGGCGAAGGAAGCCAAAATACTCAGCCCTTCAGATAATGACATGGATGCTTTGATGCGTGAATTGATTGAAAGTCATACTATTGGTTAACCGCTAACACGAAAGAATTATGAACAACGTAATTGTATATTGCGAAATTGAAGACGGTCACGTGGCTGAAGTTAGCCAGGAATTGATGACCAAAGGACGCGGCCTGGCCAATGAGTTGGGCGTAAAACTGGAAGC
>QKCF01000455.1 GCA_003246935.1 Sunxiuqinia sp.
GACTCGCTCGAAGAGCAAATTCAGTTGCGTGATAATTACCTGAAAACTATTCAAAATGTGTTAAACGGAGAAACTCCGCCGGATCAGGTTAGCTCGGGCGACACAACATTCAAACCAGCTGAGCTCAACGTGCACACTTATAATCACGATTCTATTTTTGAACAACATTTGCTGGAAGAACAACTGGATCTTTCAATCAATGCGGAAGATCAAAAAACAACCAGCCTGGCCAACCTGCACCTTTTCAATCCGATGAAGGGAATGGTTACCGAAGGTTTCAACAAAGACATCAATCACTTTGCTGTCGATATTGTTGGTCTTCCCAACGCACGCATTTCTTCGGTAATGAATGGTACCGTAATATTTGCCGACTGGACGGTTAAAACCGGCTATGTCATGTATATTCAACACGACAACAACCTTATTTCAGTATATAAACACAACTCGGAGCTCCTGAAAAAAGTAGGCGACATTGTCAAAGCTGGCGAAGTTATTGCTTACATGGGTAATACCGGCGAACTATCAACCGGCCCGCACCTGCACTTCGAACTTTGGCACAAAGGTGTTCCGTTGAATCCCCAAGAATATATCGACTTTTAACCCGAACCATGAAGAAAAGAATAGCAATCCTGGGATCTACCGGATCGATCGGCACACAGGCGCTTGAAGTGATTGAGCAAAACCCGGATCACTTTGAAGTAGAAGTGCTGACTGCAAACAACAATATAGATTTACTCATCGAACAAAGCCGCAAGTTTAAGCCCAATGCGGTTGTAATAGCCAACGAATGTCGCTACAGCGTTCTGCAAGAAGCGCTGAAAGACGAAGACATTAAAGTTTACGCCGGGAAAGAAGCCTTGGAGCAGGTTGTTCAGATGGACAGCATCGACATGGTACTAACCGCAATGGTTGGATACTCAGGCTTACTACCTACATTAAATGCGATACGTGCCGGTAAACACATTGCCCTGGCAAACAAAGAAACACTGGTTGTTGCCGGAGAAATCGTAAACCGCGAGGCGATTGAAAACAAGGTTAACATCTACCCTGTTGACTCCGAACACTCTGCTATTTTTCAATGTTTGGCGGGCGAGCATATGAACGAAATTGAAAAGATTTACCTGACAGCATCGGGTGGTCCTTTCAGAGGATACAGCCTCGAACAACTGCAGAAAGTTACAACTGCCGATGCATTGAAGCATCCGAACTGGGATATGGGTGCTAAAATCACCATCGACTCGGCCAGTATGATGAATAAGGGCTTTGAGGTGATTGAAGCGAAATGGTTGTTCGACCTGAAACCGGAACAAATTGACGTGGTTATACACCCGCAAAGTATTGTACACTCGCTGGTTCAGTTCCGCGACGGATCGATGAAAGCACAAATGGGGCTTCCCGACATGAAGCTTCCGATCCAGTATGCCATGAACTTCCCGCAACGGTTGCCATCCAACTTCGATCGTTTCGATTTCATGAAATACCCAACCTTAACCTTCGAACAGCCTGATACAAAAATTTTTCGTAACCTTGCACTGGCTTTCGAAGCGCTTAACCAAGCTGGGAACATGCCTTGCATCCTGAATGCAGCGAACGAAGTTGTTGTTCAAGCTTTGCTGCGCGAAAAAATCCGCTTTGTGGATATGCCTGATATTATTGAAGAAAGCATGCAAAAGATTGCTTTCATAAAAAATCCGAATTTGAATGACTATATTCAAACCGATAAGGAAACACGATTGTTAACAACTTCATTAATTAAGAAACGAAGCTAAAAACACAAGTAAAAACGAATGGAACAAGTACTCATAAAAGCTGCCCAATTAATTTTAAGTCTTTCACTGCTGGTGATCCTCCACGAATTTGGACACTTTGCTTTCGCCCGCCTGTTTAAAACACGGGTTGAAAAATTCTACCTGTTCTTCGATCCCTGGTTCTCGCTGTTTAAAGTAAAAAAAGGGGAAACCGAATATGGTATAGGCTGGTTGCCATTGGGTGGCTATGTAAAGATATCGGGTATGATTGACGAGTCGATGGACAAAGAAGCTATGTCTCAGGAACCTCAACCGTGGGAATTCCGCTCCAAAAAAGCATACCAACGTTTGCTAATCATGGTTGGCGGAGTTTTGATGAATTTCATCCTCGCATTTGTCATCTACATTGCCATTTTGTATGCTTACGGAACCGAATATTTGCCTACTGCAAGCGCAAAATACGGAATCATGGTGAACGAAACAGGCGAAGAAATTGGCCTCCGCAACGGTGATAAAATACTGGCTGTTGATGGTCAATACATCGAGAATTTCCAAAAGATCCTGCCAACTGTTGTCCTCGACAAAGCACACACCATCACCGTTGACCGTAACCGCGAAAAAGTAGACATCGAAATCACAGACGATCACTTAGTGCCGCTTATTAAAGGTCAGGTTGATATTTCGCCCCGCTACCTTTTTGATTGTTCGGTAGCCAAAGTCGTAAAAGATAGCCCTGCTGCTGAAGCCGGATTGCAAAAAGGCGATGAATTTGTTAGCGTTGACGGACAAACTTTCCAGTTTTACGATGAATTCATCTACTACCTTCGTCAGCACAAAGAACAAGCAATTGTTTTAAATATCCTGCGCGACAAAAAGCCAATTGACATCCAGGCAACCGTAGCCGAAGATGGAAAACTAGGCTTTCAGGCTGATTTCGACAAGGAAACGATGGCCTATCTTGAGACCAAAACAATCAAGTACACATTTGCAGAGTCGATTCCTGCCGGTATTACCCGTGGTATCAACACGGTAAAAGACTACCTGAAACAGTTTAAATTGATCTTTTCACCCAAGACTAAAGCATATGAATCATTAGGTGGCTTCATCTCGATTGGTAACATTTTCCCGGGAGCATGGGACTGGTACGCATTCTGGAACATGACTGCCTTCCTGTCGATCATTCTTGGAGTGATGAACCTGTTACCAATTCCTGCACTAGATGGCGGGCATGTCATGTTCCTGCTGTTCGAGATGATAACAGGCCGCAAACCAGGTGAAAAATTCCTGGAATATGCACAGATCACTGGTATGATCATTTTGCTGGCCCTGGTTCTCTTCGCCAACGCCAACGACATTATTAAACTGTTTAATTAAGAAGGAATTAGATTTTTTCTATTTTTGTAGAAACCATATAAACTTATTAAATATGCTTTTATCAATTCTTTTAGGCATAATCGGTACTCCGGAAATCATTGTAATCATCGCTCTTGTACTGTTACTGTTTGGGGGACGCAAAATTCCAGAGCTAATGAAAGGACTTGGCAAAGGAATGAAGGAGTTCAAAAAAGCAACATCGGAAGACGACGATGACGATGACGACAATAAGTCGAAAAAGGACAAACTAAAGAATTAATCCCAAATACAATGAATACATCCCGTCATAGCATGGCGGGATTTTTTTTATCAGAACCATTTCACCCAATTCTCACTCTGGTAAGATTTTTGTACAACGTATTGCACAACAAAAAATCAGCAAAATGAAACGTTTAAGCCTCATCTTCTTAGCATTCATAGGTATTAGTTTGATGGTAAGCTCTTGTAAGGACGACACCAAACTTCGTAAGAAAATTACAGGTAAAGCCGGCGAGGTCGTAGTTGTAATCCCCAAAGAAAGCTGGGATAGTAGCATAGGCGACAGTATCCAAAAAATATTAGCACAGCCTCAGGTTTCACTCCCTCAGGAGGAACCTCTGTTCGACCTGATCAGCGTTCCGCCATCAGCTTTTAAAGACATTTTTAAAAGCAGCAGAAACATTATTAACGTGCGCATCTCGCCAACAATTGACACTGCAAAAGTTGAATTTAAAAAAGACATTTGGGCGTGGCCTCAGGCTGTCATCAATATTTCAGCGAAATCGAATCAAGACTTTGCAAACATCTTTCAAAGCAATTCTAACAAGATTGTAGCCTACCTTCTGAAGGCTGAACGCGACCGGTTGACGATGAACTACTCAAAATACAATGATAAAAAAGTAGAAGCGGCCGTTGGAAAAAATGTTGAAGTAAAAATCACCGTTCCGGTTGGCTACCAGGTTGCCAATGAAGGACCGGACTTCACCTGGGCACGATACGACCCCGCTGAAGTGCTTCAGGGTATTGCTGTGTATTCATTCCCTTATGTATCGGACAGTACATTTACACCTAAATATTTGCTGGCTAAACGCGACTCAGTTCTTAAGCAATATATTGAAGGCCCGACACCAGGCAGCTTTATGATCTCGGAACACCGGGTAGACCCGACCTTCAGCGTATTCCATTATAAGAACAACTACGCTGCTGAAATGCGCGGTTTATGGCGTGTAGAGAACGATTTTATGGGCGGCCCGTACGTGAGCCTCGCCGTGTTGGATGCAGCCAATAATCGCGTGGTTGTAGCCGAAGGATTCGTTTACGCGCCCCGCTACGATAAGCGCAATTACCTTCGCCAGGTAGAAGCCATCGTTTACTCGCTTGCCTTGCCTGATCAGGCTAAAAACGACAAAATAAAAAGCCAGATTGAAATGGGTAATTAGGTCCGGCTTTGTTGCTGACATAAACAAGAACTAAATAGAAAGAAGCTATTCGGATGTTTTCCGGATAGCTTCTTTTCGTTTTATGCGGGGTGTTTTGAATACTGAATGCTTGCAGAGGCCTCGCATTCCCTCATCTATAATTTGTAGTTTCTTCGCCGGAAGCCCCGGGAGGGTTCTACAAATTGTAGAAATGTCCCGGCAACTACTTTGGAACTTCTACAATTTGGAGAAGCTTCTCCGCAACCCGTTTGAACATCCACAAAGTGTAGAAAGGCCACAGCGACTGCTTTGGGCTGTCTATAAATTATAGGAGCTTCCCGGCTACCGGTTTGAGCGGTCTATAATTTGTAGAAAAAAGAAAGACCATCCTTTCGGACAGTCTTTCGTTCGTATATGGCAATTTTCCTTAATTAACCGCATTTTGATGATCCGCAGTCAGGGCATGTTAAGCATCCTTCCTGGTAGATCACATTTTTCGAACCACATTCGCCACAAGCAGCACCTTCTGCAATTGTTCCGTCAGGAATGTATTTCTTCAGGGCACGTGCAACACCAGCCTTCCAGCTGTTAATGGTCTCGTTATCCAACTGCAAGCCGTTAACCGTATTCACTACTTTGTGAATTGGCATTCCGTGACGCAAGATACCGGAAATCAGTTTCGCATAGTTCCAGAATACGGGGTTGAACTTATAGGACAATCCTTCGATTGTAGTCTTATAACCACGTTTGTTGCTGTATTGGAAGTCGTATCTTGAGTTTCCTTCTTCATCGCGACTCTTGATGATTTTTCCTTCTGTCACCGAACGAGGTAACAAAATACCATCTTCGTCATCCTGCAAACCGGTAAAGATCTCGTAAGGCTGATCACCGACTAAACCAATGAAAGCAACCCACTTTTCTTTATTGTTTTGGAAGCGCACAACTTCTGCATCCAACTCTTCCGGACGTTTAGTCGGGAACCCTGCTGAAGCATCGTCGTGCTTGTCTTCTTTCTTATTCGAAATCAATACTCCGGCGCGAGATCCGTCACGGTAAACAGTAACTCCTTTACATCCGCTTCTCCATGCTTCAAAATAAAGTCGCCCAACCAGATCCTCTTCAACATCCGATGGCAAGTTGATCGTTACACTGATTGAGTGGTCAACCCATTTCTGGATACGTCCTTGCATACGCACTTTATTCAACCAGTCAACATCGTTTGAAGTTGCTTTATAGTAAGGTGATTTTTTCACCAGGGCCTCCAACTCATCTTGTGAATAGTTTTTCGTAGAATCAATACCATTCGCGTCCATCCAAATCAGGAATTTATGGTGGAATACGATGTATTCTTCCCAGCTGTCACCAACTTCATCAACAAAGTCTACGCGAACATTTTTATCGTTCGGGTTCACTTTACGGCGACGTTTATAAACGGGCATGAAAACCGGCTCAATTCCCGAAGTTGTTTGTGTCATCAAGCTGGTTGTTCCGGTAGGAGCAATGGTCAACAACGCAATGTTACGACGGCCATACTTCACCATTTCCTGGTAAAGTGCTTCATCCTGTTGACGAATACGGTTGATCATCGGGTTATTCTTTTCACGCTCTGCATCGTAAATTTTGAAAGCACCGCGCTCTTTAGCCATATTCACCGACGAACGGTAAGCTTCAACAGCAATTGTTTTGTGGATTTCTTCACTGAAATCAGTTGCGTCATCAGTTCCGTAGCACAAACCTAAAGCAGCCAACATATCACCTTCTGCAGTGATACCAACACCGGTACGACGACCTTCGCGTGCTTTGGTTTGAATTTTTTCCCACAAATGACGTTCTGTGTATTTAATCTCTTCAGCTTCCGGATCTGCGTCAACTTTTTCGATAATAGCATCAATTTTTTCCAACTCCAGATCAATGATATCGTCCATCATGCGCTGTGCATAAGCAACGTGCTCTTTGAACAAATCGAAGTTGAATTTCGCTTGTGCTGTAAACGGATTCTCTACGTATGAATACAAGTTAAGAGCAATCAAACGACAGCTATCGTAAGGACATAACGGAATCTCACCGCAAGGGTTCGTTGAAACCGTACGATAACCTAAGTCTGCATAACAATCAGGCACCGATTCTTTAATAATCGTATCCCAGAACAAAATACCGGGTTCGGCTGATTTCCATGCGTTATGAACGATCTTATTCCAAAGCGAATTGGCATCAATCTCGTTTGAATAAGTTGGGATTTCTGCGTCGATCGGATATTGTTGAACGTAAGGCTTACCTTTTTCAACCGATTTCATGAAATCGTCATGGATTTTCACTGAAACGTTTGCGCCGGTTACTTTACCTTGCTCCATCTTCGCATCGATGAATTTCTCTGAGTCCGGGTGCTTAATTGACACAGATAGCATCAACGCACCGCGACGACCATCCTGAGCCACCTCGCGAGTCGAATTTGAGTAACGCTCCATGAAAGGAACAATACCTGTTGAAGTAAGCGCTGAGTTTTTAACCGGTGATCCTTTAGGACGAATATGAGACAAGTCGTGACCAACACCCCCGCGGCGCTTCATCAACTGTACTTGCTCCTGATCAATCTTCATGATACCTCCGTACGAGTCAGAGTTACCTTCGTTTCCAACTACAAAGCAGTTAGAAAGGGAGGCAATCTGGTAATGGTTACCGATACCAGTCATCGGACCACCTTGCGGAACAATGTATTTGAAGTCTTTCAGCAACTGATAAACCTGTTCTTCATCCATCGGGTTCTCATACTTCTTTTCAATCCGGGCTATTTCAGAAGCCAAGCGTCTGTGCATATCATCCGGACTCTTTTCGTAGATATTACCGAAAGAATCTTTCAACGCGTATTTATTCACCCAAACCCGCGCTGCCAGATCATCGCCGTTAAAAAACTTAAGCGTTTCCTGGAACGCTTCGTCTTGAGAAAAAGTCTCCTTGCTCACTTCAGGAGCAGTAACCACATTTTTGAAAGCCATACACCAAAAAATTAAAAACGGTTCATTAATTAACTGGTTGTTTTTTAAGAGAGAAACCAGTTTGTTTAGTTAAGGAATTGCTATCTGCAATATACTGCCTCGCGAAAAAAAAAGGAATACTTTAATTTTCAGAAACGCCGAAAGTTATCAACTTTATTTCGTTAATTATCTCACCATGAACAGTTTACATATTTGATAATTAAGAAATGTTTACAAAAACGATAAGTTATATAGAAATATACATGTGAAAAGTTAACACAAAATGAAGCATTTAGCTCGTTGAACGACGATTTACGGAAACCACCCAAAAGAGGTTTCAAATATCCCTAATTGTTAAAAACTTTTTGCATGATTTTTTGCGTCGCTCCAACATTTTCTCCCATAAATTGAGCACAGCCAGCGGCTATTTTTGAGCGAACATCCGGGCTACCGAAAAGCTCATCCAGTTTATCAACAACTTCTGTTGATTTTGTAACCGGAAAAGCAAGCCCACGTTCAACCAATTCGACTGCCTCCTGGAAGCGAAGATAATTTGGACCGAAAAGAACCGGAATATTATAAATAGCAGCTTCGAGGGTATTATGAATACCAACCCCAAAACCGCCACCGATATAAGCTACATCGGCATAGCGATACACGCTTGACAAAACACCGATACAATCCACGATCAAAACCCGGGCATCTTTCAAATTTGCAAGCGCACCAGTCGTGTAACGGACAACAGGCGCTTCAATCAAACTCACCAGACGAGCCACATTAGCCTCCTTAACTTCGTGGGGAGCAAATACAATCTTAACAGCGGGGTTTGCTTTAAGATACTCAACAAGCAACTCTTCATCCGGCCGCCACGAACTACCGGCAACTAACAACAGAGAATCACCTTTAAATTCTTCCACAATGGGCAGATCCTTCCGTGCAGCTGCAATTTCCGCAACACGATCAAAACGGGTATCACCTGTTATTGTGTAATTCGGAAAACCAATACGCTGCAACAAATCAGCCGATTGCTGGTTTTGCACAAAAAAGTGAGCAACGCCTTTCAGTATATTCCGGTACCACTGGCCTTGCGGCTTAGAAGTAAAAAACAACTGCTCTGGCCTAAAAATAACAGACACCAAATACAAGGGAATCTTCCTGGCAGCTAGCTCTGCAAAATAATTTTGCCAAAATTCATATTTTACAAAGAATGCAACTTCAGGCTTAACCAAGTCTAGAAATCTCCTAACTTTGGCTTTTGTGTCTAACGGCAAGTACGAAACCATATCCGCTTCCGCGTAATTTTTACGAACCTCATAACCAGACGGCGAGAAAAAGGTAAGCATCACCTTATAACTTGGATATTGGTTTTTAATAGCCTCGATCAACGGACGACCTTGCTCAAACTCACCCAACGAAGCACAATGCACCCAGACTACCTTCTCGGCAACCGGGAACCTAACTTTCAATTCTTTAAAAACCCTTCTTTGCCCCTTCACGAAAGAACGGGCTTTCTCATTAAAAGGCGACACAAGAATAGCTACAAACTGATAGAAATAAATTCCGAATTGATAAAGAAAATTCATAGGTGTAAAATTGATCGGGCAAATGTATAAATAAGTTCA